>CAXFCV010000412.1:0-17975 GCA_964000975.1 uncultured Rhodospirillaceae bacterium
CCTTGTAGGTGTAGGTGGTGCCGTCCCGGCCAGTGATCGTGCGGGTCTCGCGGGTGTCGTCTTCTTCAGCGTCCGTCCCTACGGATTTAGCTTGGGCTGTGGCCATATCCTTCTTGGACTCATGCACCTTGATGATCACATAGAAGAGCAAAAGCATGAGAATGCCGTAGGCCGCCCGAAGCGCCTCTTCGTACTCACTGAGCGCGTTGAGCATAAGCGCGCCGATGATCCCGATGGGCACGCCGACGATGATAAAGGGTATGGCGCTTTTGAAATCAATGAGGCCCTTGCGGTAGTAACCCACAAAGCCCGACGAAAATCCGAAAACCTCCGTGAACAGCGCTACACCGATAGCGGCGGCAAGGCTGCCCAGGGGATACTCCGGGCCCAAAAGCGGAAAGATGATCAAAAAGATCGGCGCGAAAATCGCCGCTCCGCCGATGCCGGACAGCATGGCCGAGGTCGCCACCAAAATGGCCACCGGGAACATGAACCAATACAAAGTCCAGTCAAACACCGCGAAATCCACAGAATCCCCCCCGTGTTTACGTGCCGCAGACCTTACAGAGGCGCTTTCGAGGCGGCAATTCTTAAATGCTCACGAACGCGCACGGAGACCTCGACGGACCGAAGCAAGCTTCTCCGCGTGCCAGGCGAGGTGGTCGGGGATGAAGGTGGAGACGAAGTAGTAGGAGTGGTCATAGCCCGGCTGCAGACGGACGGTACCCTCGACACCGGCCTTCGTGATAGCATCCGTCAATTTCTCCGGCTGCAGGAGGCTGAGGAACTCATCGCCGTCCCCTTGGTCCACGAGCAGGTCCCGGTCCCAGCTGCCCTCGGCGATCCGGAGGGAGGCATCATGGGCCCGCCAATTGTCCTCGTTGTCTCCCAGATACGCCGTTAGCTGCTTTCGACCCCAGTCGGTGCCGGTAGGATTGGCGATGGGTGCAAAGGCGGAGAGCGAACGGTAAGTGTCCGGGTATTTGGCAGCCAGCGTGATCGCGCCGTGGCCTCCCATTGAATGACCGAAAATGCCCTGGCAGCCAGCCTCGACGGGGAAGGCGTTAACCACCAGGTCCTGAAGTTCCTTCGCGATATAGGTCTCCATCTGGAAATGCTCTGCCCAGGGTGCTTCCGTGGCGTTCACATAGAAACCTGCCCCCTGGCCCAGGTCATAGGCCTCGTCATCGGGCACATCGTCTCCACGGGGTGACGTATCTGGAAAGACCAGCGCCACGCCGTGCTTCGCCGCATGGGCCTGGGAGCCGGCCTTGGTCATGGCGTTTTCGTGGGTGCAGGTGAGGCCCGAGAGATACCAGAGGCATGGCACCTTGCCGTCCCTCGCCTGTGGCGGCATGTAGACCGCGAAAGTCATGTCCGTGCCGGTCGCCGTCGAGGCATGCCGGTATACCCCTTGCACCCCGTCAAAAGACCGGTTTTCAGAGAGTGATTCGATGGAACTGGCCTCCGGTTAGTACACCACCACACTGCGGATCGACTCGCCTTCATGCATCAGGTCGAAGCCCTTGTTGATGTCCTTGAGATCCATCGTGTGGGTGATGAGGTTGTCGATGTTGATCTTGCCGTTCATGTACCAATCCACGATCTTGGGTACATCGGTCCGGCCGCGCGCGCCGCCGAAGGCCGTACCTTTCCAGACCCGCCCGGTGACGAGCTGGAACGGCCGGGTGGCAATTTCCTGTCCGGCGCCGGCGACACCAATGATGATGCTCTCACCCCAGCCCCGGTGTGCGCACTCAAGTGCCTGGCGCATGGTGTTCACGTTGCCGATGGCTTCGAAGGAGTAGTCCGCGCCGCCGTTTGTGAGCTCGATGACGGCTTCCACAACTTTGTCTTCCTTAGATGCGTCGATGAAGTCCGTCATGCCAAATTTTTCGGCCATGACCGCCTTCGCCGGATTGAGGTCGATGCCGATGATCTTGTCGGCGCCGGCGATGCGCGCGCCCTGGATCACGTTAAGCCCGATGCCACCTAGGCCGAACACGGCGACGTTTGAGCCGGGGGTGACTTTGGCCGTGTTGATGACCGCACCGATGCCCGTGGTCACACCGCACCCGATGTAGCAGATCTTATCAAAGGGCGCGTCTTCTCGGACTTTGGCGAGCGCGATCTCCGGCACCACGATGTAGTTGGCGAATGTCGATGTGCCCATGTAATGGAAGAGCTTGTCTTTTCCGAGGCTGAACCGGCTCGAGCCGTCCGGCATAACGCCCTGACCCTGTGTTTCGCGAATGGCGGTGCAGAGGTTTGTCTTGCCTGATTTACAAGACTTACACTCGCCACATTCTGGGATATAGAGCGGGATTACGTGGTCACCTTCAGCGAGGCTCCTCACTCCGGGACCTGTCTCCACCACTACGCCCGCGCCCTCGTGACCCAGAATCGCCGGAAACAGGCCCTCAGGGTCCTCACCGGTGAGGGTAAACGCATCCGTGTGACAAATACCGGTGGCTTTAACTTCGACCAGGACTTCTCCCTCCCTGGGTCCGTCAAGTTGAACGGTTTCAATGCTAAGCGGTTTTCCGGCCTCAAAGGCCACAGCAGCTTGCACGTCCATGATTGTCTCCTGAACAAATACACAGACTTAGATGTTAGACTCTGGCCATACGGGAATAAAGCGCTCAATCCACAAAATAGCGAAACGGCGTGTTATGCTGAAATTCTAGATCCAAGTAAGTTAGTACTGAGTGAGATCAAAAAACCGCCTAACCAAACGCTTGTTCTTCGTTACTCGGTAACGATATAAATAATCAAGTCGACGCTTGAAGCGTATGATCTGTCCAACATGCGCGCCTTCATTAACATCGATAGAAGAGGTATTGTGAAAACCACGTCCGAGAATATTGTCGCCGTCACGCATCGGGTAACTGCGGAAGAACGTTGGGGCATAAACAAACACAAAGGAGGTGTTCTATGGTTCACCGGCCTGCCTGGATCCGGCAAGTCCACACTAGCCATCGAATTGGAACACCGGTTATTCCAATTGGGAAAACAAGCCTATGTTCTGGACGGAGATAATATCCGTCTTGGATTGAGTTCAGACCTCGGATTTTCGCCAAAAGATCGGACGGAGAATATCCGGCGTATTGGAGAGGTTGCTGCCCTGTTCGCGAAAGCTGGTTTTATTGTGATTACAGCGTTTATCTCCCCCTACCAAGCTGATCGTGACTTGGCGAGAAGGTGCGCGGGCGATATGTTCAAAGAGGTGTTTATCGATACGCCAGTGAAAATTTGTGAAGAACGCGACCCGAAGGGCCATTACGAAATGGCCCGGGCCGGCAAAATACCCGAATTCACAGGGGTCTCCGCACCCTATGAGGCCCCGCCCTCCCCTGAACTCACGGTCATGACACCGGATCGTGAAATTGCTGACTGTGTGCGCGAACTGGAGGCGTTTGTCTCTGCGAATTTCAATGTCTAGATTTTTTTACGACCGAGACATCACTGGCGCCATCAGACCACATCCCGCAACCATGGCAGGCCTAAACTTGGCGCAAGCTGCATTGGAACGTTAGTTACCATTTGCCAGATCTATTATGACCCGCGAGAGGTAGGCTGGTTAACCCGGCGGCCATTGACGTTAAACGCTTCAATCGGCCGCCCATCAGCAAACACCGCCCACATGTGATCATACGCCGTCACCATTTCGGTGGCATGGAGATCATAATTGAGCATTTTTTCCTGCATCAATGGCCTTAGGGTTGCTCGAAGCTCGGACAGCCTCTCTGGATTAAGAGACAGGCCCAAAGCCGCGGCATGATACGCCTTCCAATCGCTACAAATCAGATCGGTTAGACCCACTTTCGTAAGGTATTCCCCCGCTTGGCGGCGGCAAAATGTCTTGCCGACCCTGGCCACCACGGGGACACCCATCCACAGGGCATCACAGCAGGTTGTACCCCCCGTAAAGGGATAGGTATCCAGCATAATATCAACACACTGGTATGCGGCGAGATACTCACTCCGGGTCTTAACATAGGGCAGGAAAGACACTCTTTGGACGTCCACCCCACTTTTATTGAACATCCGACGAAGAAAATTCCAATCATCATCATCCTCAGAGCGCACAATATTCTTAACCAGGAGGCGAGAATTTTCCACCGTTTCTAAAAGCGCAGCCCAAGCTGAAATCACATCCGGTCCAATCTTGGCCGTGTTATTAAACGATCCAAAAGTAATGTAGCCATTATTTAGTACTGGGGGCACCCCAGGATCTGGGCCCGCCGCCGGCGCACTGTAACAACATCGGTGCGTGAGCCTAACCAGTTTCTCTGCGTATAGTTCATCAGTTTCGCCAGCCGGGTCTACAAGCTCCTCGGTAATTAGGTAATCAACCGCAGCCAGCCCCGTGGTGGAGACCCTGTTGTGATAACATACCTGAACGGGGGCCGGCCGATAAGCGAGCGGCAGCCGGTGTTTAGCGAGATACGAGGAGGTGGAAATCAAAATATGAACATCGTCTTCTTTGATCCGTCGCGAGACGGCCTCTGCATTGAGCGAACTGATATCAATCCAATGGTCCACGTATCCAGACAGACGCTCGGTCGTGCCATCTTTTTTCTCGTTACCGGCATAACAGAAAACCTCAAAGCGGTCTCGGTCGTGACGGCTGACAAGGGGTTCAAAATAGAACGAGGTGACATGGGTTGCATACTCATAGGACAAATACCCGATGCGAAGCCGGCGAGGTCGAGTCGCCGCCGGCGCGTCATGCGTAATCAGTGCAAGTCCATCGGCGAAATATTTACCCCAAGCTTGATTCTCATAGCTGAGGCGGGCCCCGTCATAATCGGGGTGAAAAGCCATATAAAATAAGTAGCTCGAGCAGACGGCCGGGTTAAAGGGGCTTATCTTATGTGATTTTTCAAATGCCTTCAGGGCACCATAAATATCACCCTGATTGATCCGGCAGTTACCTAGAACGGCATGCGCCTCGGCAGAGTTCGGCTCCACTGTAATCGCTTGCTCTAGACATAACCGTGACTTATTGAAATGTTTTGAATGAAAGTAGGCGGATCCCAAAGCGCAAAGGATTTGAAAATCCTCTGGTCGCTTCTTCAATAGATCTTCGAGAATTAAAATTGCATCGCCATATTTCCCAGCCTGATTAAGAGCTAGGGCCTCGCCGACAGCCGCCTCACTGACACCGCCCTCAGTGACCCCAATCATTGCTAGGAGTTCGAGCGCGGTTTCGTTTTCCGGATTTTCACGAAGAACCGACTTACAGAGAAGTGTCGCCTCCTCCAGCCGGCTAGCGTCATAATAGGCGAGCGCGGTTTTAAGCTGGATTAGGTTATCCTGCATGCGGATTCCTCATAGAGTTTTGCCTGGAAACTTGTCTCCCTCCGCGCGGAATTTGAACTGGGCGCCGATAAACAAAGCTTTGAAAGGCCGCAGCAAAGCCAGGGACAATAGAAATATCATAGGCGGCCAGGTGATAAGGTGAACCCAAACTGGCGGATGAAATGTGAATTCAAGCCATAGCACGCCACCAGCAGAGAGAAATCCAACAATCAACATGATCGGCACCACCGGTCCATCTGCTGAATCATGGCCGGTATAATCGAGACCGCAGGCAGAACAGAATTCAGCAACTTTTAAATAACCAGAAAACAAATGACCGGCCCCGCAACGCGGGCAGCGACCAAATATTGCGCTTAGGATGGGGGAACCGGTTTTTTGCACCACCCCAATTTCCTCCCGCCCTAATAGTTAGTTCGCTTGCAAATGGCCGAACGAGGCCGCACCCCACCAATAAACATTGATATATAGGAAGACCCACACCACGTCGACGAAATGCCAGTACCAGGCAGCGGCCTCAAAACCGATATGTGCATCTGTCGTGAAGGATCCTGCGCGAGCGCGGAAATAACACACGATTAAGAAAACCGTCCCAACAAAAACATGGAAGCCATGAAAGCCGGTGGCAAGATAGAAGGTGGAGGGATAAATACCTTCACTCAAACCAAACGGTAGAATGACATATTCATACACCTGCACGCCGAGGAAAACGATGCCCAGAAGGACAGTGATGCCGGTCCAAGTTACCACCTTATTGTTGTCATTTTCCAATATTGCGTGGTGCGCAATGGTTACTGTCAGGCTGGACGTGAGAAGCAGAAGCGTATTCAACATCGGGATACCCGCCGCCCCCAGAGCCTCAATATCCCCATTTGGCCACGGGCCCGCGACGTTGCTTAGGATGGGCAGACTGGCATGGAAATATGCCCAGAAAAACGCGAAGAAAAACATCACCTCGGAGGCAATAAACAGCAGCATGCCAAACCTGAGTCCCGTCTTGACTAGAGACGTGTGTGAGTGCCCGTCGGAGGCTTCTTTGATGACCTCTCGCCACCAACCCATCATGGTGTAAACCACAATAATGCCGCCGATAATAAGAGCCCAGGGCACGCCAGTTTGCATAAACCAAATCAAACCTACTGCTGTAACAAAGGCCCCTATTGTTCCAACGATCGGCCAAGGGCTTGGGTCTGGAACGTGCCAAGGTTGGTTAGAAGCTGTGTCTGTAGACATAATATGCCGTCCGTTTGTTTACTTATGACAAAAGTGAACTGTTGTGCTCACGCTATCCGTTTAGGTCAGTTGTTTGGGCTGGCAGCCGTTCAGCTTTTTGCCCCGTTTCTCTAAAATGAAAGGTCGTTTGAGCCGCCAACTCTTCGGCAGCACTCTGGTCCTGATCCTGGAAGAAGGTATACGAGAGTGTAATGGTGGCGAGATCATCCGCATCCTTATCTTTGACTATCTCCGGATCGATAAAAAACGACACCGGCATCTGGACAGTCTGGCCAGGTCGCAGCACCTGCTCCGTGAAACAGAAACAGTCTATTTTACTAAAATGGGTCGCCGCTTTATACGGCGTCACATTGAATGTCGCCGTGCCGACAAGGGGTTTGTCAGAGACATTGGTCGCTTCGTAGAAGGCCAAAGTCTGCTCCCCAATCTTTACGCGAATTTCTTTTTGGACAGGTTCAAACCTCCAGGGTAGCTTGTGGTTAACATTGGCATCAAAGCGGACAGAGACAACCCTTTCGACGACCCCAGTCGCAGGTATGGTTTTGTCTGCTATCTGGGTCGTTCCCCCATACCCCGTGACTTGGCAGAAGAGCCTGTATAAGGGTTCTGATGCATAGGCAAACGAGCCCATACCGGCAACTATCACAAGGAGACCGAAAGCCGTTCTGCTATTCCGAGTTTTTTTTGTCACCGTACTGTTCAACATAATTGCCAAGACTCGGATACCTCTCTCAATGACCTATTCCGCGGGTTGATGCACACCGGCATCAGGCAGTTCAGGAATCTGATCGTGGGTGTGGAACGGGGCCGGCGAGTCCACCTTCCATTCCAGAGTGTTCGCACCCTCCTCGCCCCATGGATTAGCCGGGGCCTTTTCACCGGCCACTATTGTTCGCCACAAAATCCATAAAAACAACAATGCACCAACTAAGGATATGGCCGCGCCTACGCTCGAGACCATATTCCAACCTGCGTAGGCATCAGGATAGTCAGGAATACGGCGAGGCATTCCTGCCATACCAAGAAAATGCTGGGGAAAGAATAAAACGTTCACGCCAATAAATGTTATCCAAAACTGCCATTTACCTGCAGCCTCACTGTACATCCTACCACTCATTTTTGGCAGCCAGTAGAACATGCCGCAATAAATAGCGAAAATCGTGGCGATCGAGAGTACATAATGGAAGTGTGCGACTACGAAATACGTGTCATGAAAAGCGATGTCTACCCCCGCATTTGCCAATGTAATGCCCGTAACACCCCCTACTACAAAAAGGAAAATAAAACCCATCGCGTAAAGCATGGGCGTTTTAAATTCAATCGAGCCGCCCCACATAGTCGCAAGCCAGCTGAAAATCTTTACACCGGTAGGTACGGCAATAACCATAGTAGCTAGCACAAAATACGCTCTGGTCTCCACGTTGAACCCCACCGTAAACATATGGTGCGCCCAAACTACAAAACCAACAACGCCTATCGAGGCCATGGCATACGCCATACCAAGATAGCCAAAGATTGGCTTTTTGGAGAAATGAGAAACTACCTGGCTTACGACACCAAAAGCGGGAATAACCATAATGTAAACTTCAGGATGCCCAAAAAACCAGAATAGGTGCTGCCAGAAAATGGGGTCACCACCGCCGGCTGGCTCAAAAAAAGCGGTTCCAAAGTTACGATCTGTAAGCAGCATGGTGAGGGCACCCGCTAAAACCGGAATAGCCAGTAAAAGCAGAAAAGCGGTAATCAAGGCGGCCCAAATAAACAGGGGCATTTTGTGAAAAGTCATGCCCGGGGCACGCATGTTAATGATGGTCGTTATAAAATTAATGGCGCCCAATATCGAAGAAGCACCCGCTAGATGGAGACTAAGAATTGCCAAATCCACAGCCGGACCACCGTGAAAGTCTGAGTTCGATAAAGGAGGATAAACGGTCCAACCCGTGCCCGCTCCCCCGCCAACGAAAGCAGATGCCAGCAATAGAACCAAAGCGGCAGCTAATAACCAGAAGCTTATATTGTTCATGCGGGGAAAGGCCATGTCTGGCGCCCCAACTTGTAACGGGATAAACCAGTTCCCAAAGCCACCAATTAACGCCGGCATGACGACAAAAAACACCATGATAAAGCCATGAGCCGTTACCATGACGTTATAAAATTGGGTGTCTGAGATGAATTGAAGACCGGGAGCGGCTAATTCGGCCCTGATGGCCATCGAGGCAGCACCGCCAATAATTGCGGCGAAAACTGCCGCACATAGATACATCGTACCAATATCTTTGTGGTTAGTTGAGTAAGCCCAACGCCGCCAACCTGTGGGCTTATGATCGTGGTGGTCATGAGTATCTTGGGCTGCTTGTACCGTGTCCATCATCTATTACCTCTGCCGAATTCCGACGATCTCTTGTTTAGCGTATTGCTGCTTGTTTTTGAGCCACTGTCACGGGCTTAACTACATTAGCAAATTCGTTTTTTGCCTTAACGAGCCACCGCGCATAATCTTGTTTGGAGACTACTTCAACCACTATCGGCATGAACCCGTGCCTTACGCCGCATAACTCGGAGCATTGACCACGGTAAACGCCAATTTTTTCTTTAGGCACCCGAAACCAAGTCTCGTTGATTCTACCAGGAACGGTATCCATTTTAATCCCGAACGAGGGCATGGCCCAGTTGTGCAACACATCCTCCGCAGTCATGAGCAAACGGATAGTTGTATCAGCTGGGACCACGACCCGGTTATCGACCTCTAAAAGTCTAATTTGACCTTTAGAAATATCAATATCCTCGTCTGGAATCATGTTACTGTCAAAAGAGAGTTCTCCCTCATCTACATATTCGTATGACCAATACCACTGATGCCCAGTCACTTTAAGTGTCATCTCCACCTGATCCTCAGGCGCCTTATCCATGAAAAATAGAAGCTTCATAGATGGTACTGCAATAATGATGAGTATGATGACCGGGATCACGGTCCAGGCAACCTCTAAAAAGGAATTGTGAGTTGTTTTTGAAGGCTTAGGGTTTGATCTAGCATTAAATTTGATCACTATGTAAACCATCAAACCCAGAACAAATAATACTATCAAACCTTCAATTACCAATAGGAGGTTATGGAACTCGACAATATCCTCCATCACCGGGGTAGCAGCGGGCCGAAAATTCATTTGCCAGGGTTGAGGGTCATTTTGCGCCAGCGCGGTCCCTGAATACAGGCCGAACAATCCATAAACTGCCGGGATAAACCCCCAAAATAGTTTTGCGTAGATCGTCATGCGTTTACCCCAAAATTCCTTTTATTATCACATATCAGACGGCCCTATTTTTTTCCTTAATCTAGTAACTTTAGGCCATCTACCTTAGTCAGCAAAAGCTAAACAGGATCGTAAAAATAGTCTCCTAAAACGTGCGAATCGTATACCTGAACTTTTAAAGACCGTAAAGCCACCTACATAATTCGAGCAAACCCAATTCCAAGTCATTTTTTGGCGGTTCTTTGCGATAAATCACACAATCTCAAGACGGTCGCTCGCCAGGTAATACACCGTGGCGTGCTTTGCTAAATTCGGTTGCTGCATTGACGGCGTGGTGATACATCCCAACTTACGGGTATTGGACATTTTGATAATTTACCTGTTTATACGTCGCTACCTTAAGAGGTGAGGGAAAATGAACCTAAAGACAAAGAACAGGGTCTTTTTAGCGATATTGGCGATCGCCTCCATCTTCATGTTTGTTAGCGTGATCATCAAAACAAGCAATATGACTTAGCCACGTGTTAACCGTTCAGTTTCTTCCCCATTTGAATGCGGCCCTCAACGCCGTGGCTACACTTTTCCTTTTTGCTGGGTTCATTTTCATCCGATCGGGCAACATGAGGGCGCACCGTACCTGCATGGTTACAGTCGTTTTCGTATCAGGCTTTTTTTTGGTGAGTTATGTGATTCATCGCATGCATGCACCGATATTTGAATTCCAGGGCCAAGGCATTATCCGCGTCATTTATTACACTATTTTAGTAAGCCATGTCATTCTAGCCATAGCCATCGTCCCGATGGTCAGCTTTACGGTATTCAACGCATTGAAGGGTCGTTTCGACAAGCACAAGAAAATTGCAAGATGGACTTGGCCCACATGGATGTATGTCTCGATCACCGGCGTAATCGTGTACGTGATGCTGTATCAACTATATCCATCGCCGGAGTTTGCAGGTCTACATTAACGTGTTATCCCCCCTTCCGATTGGGCCGGGACGCCAGAGATTATGGCAATGGTCTTTACTAGCTGTCGTCTCCCTCGCGATAGCAGGACTTTTTGCCATCCTTCTCGTCTTATCGCGCGCGCCCATCACCAGCGAGAGCGTTCCGTGGCCGGAAGATTTTTTCCAAAAAGGCCTGGTCGCTCATGTAGCATTGTCGTTTGCTGTATGGTTTTTAACTGTTTTTGCGGCCATCAACACCGCTATGGTACCCAACGACACCCGGTTCTCGTCAGCCAGCCTCGGTTTTTTGTTGGATAAAATAGCTCTGTTTTTGGCCGTTACCGGAACCGTTTCTATGCTCATTCCTACGTTTCAGGATCAGGGTGAGCCGACCCTTAATAACTATATCCCGGTCATAATTAATCCGATTTATTATGCCGGCCTAATTCTGCTGGCTACCGGTATCCTTCTTTCCGTGGTGCGCGTGCTGAAAAATTTAAGCCTGATGTCCGGCACCAGGGTGGATGAGATACCAGTCCTAATGTCCGTCGGGTTAATCTATATTTCGGCCATCGTCGCGTTGGTCATTGCTGGGTTCCAACTAGGGGACATCCCTCTCAGCCATGACTATAATGAAGATTTAGTTTGGGGAGCCGGGCACATCCTGCAAGTCATGAATGTCGGGCTCTTTTTGATTGCAGTAAGTCTTCTTTTCCGCCGGACGTTCGGACGCCCCCTTGCACCACCTCGGGTTTTCCGTTGGATCAGTGGACTCTTAATTTTAATCGCCCTAGCGGGACTACCATTATATGGTCTTTTTACCACCGGAAGCACAGAGAATACTCGAGCCTTTTCCGGTCTCAAATATATCTTGGGAGTCCCAGTGTCGATCATACTGATCGCCTTAGCCGTGGGTCTATGGCGCCAGAAACAGAACTTTCACCTTACGGATCCCGGCGGGTTCAGTCTGGCAGCAGCGTTTGCTGTTTTTACCACGGGCGCAATTTTTGGGCTTTTTGTGGACGGTGCTGATACCCGCACACCTGCACATTACCACGGTGTCATCGGCGGTATCAACTTGGTCTTTGTCGGTCTCTTTTACGCCTGGCTCCTGCCGCTGCTGGGCCGAACCGTCACGCATGGTAAACTGGTGGCTTGGCAAATAGGACTTTACGCCAGCGGTCAGTGGCTCTTCATCGTCGGGATGTTTGTTGCTGGTGGCATGGGCGCGTCGCGAAAGGTTATGGGCGCAGGTATCGACGTTGACACTGTCTCGGCGTTGGCCGCCACTGGCACTCGGGATCTTGGCGGCGGGCTTGCCATTATCGGGGGCGTTATGTTTATCCTAATTGCCTTGAAAGCCCTTTTCAGGCAGGCCGACCCCGTGTCATAAGAAGCAGACAATGACAGATAATTCCATTACAAACCAAACATCGGCTGAGGCCTCGAAGCCGGCAGCCCAGGAAGACGGGCCTGAGCCCATCAACCAGAACCAGTTTGTTGATTATGCGCTCCTCCTAAAACCCAGGGTTATGTCGCTCGTCCTGTTTACGGGAATCGCCGGCATGCTTCTGGCACCGGGGGAGATTGATCTCCTGACCGCATTAATTGCCGTCGTGTGCATAGCCGTGGGTGCAGGCGCGTCCGGGGCCGTCAACATGTGGTACGACCGGGACATTGATAGTGTAATGGAGCGGACGATGAACCGTCCCCTTCCCGCTGGCCGCCTGAAACCTCCGGCCGCCTTGTGGCTCGGCACGACACTCTCTTTGGTGTCCATCGCGGTGATGGCAATATGGGTCAACCTTGTCTCAGCCGTTCTACTCGCCGTGACCATCGCTTTTTACGTGTTTGTTTACACCATCTGGCTTAAACGCCGCACGCCGCAAAACATCGTCATCGGAGGCGCATCTGGCGCGTTACCGCCGATGATTGGCTGGGCTGCAGTGACCAACGATATCAGCATCGGTTCTCTCACCCTTTTCGCCATCATTTTCATGTGGACGCCACCTCATTTCTGGGCTCTTTCTCTATACCGTTCCGGAGACTACGAGAAAGCGGGAGTGCCCATGATGCCAGTCGTCTCCGGTATCGAAGAAACGAAACGGCAGATCCTGATTTATACCCTGCTGCTGGTTCCCTTAACCCTTGTGCCGGCTTTTGTTGGCATGATCAGCTTGACCGGAGGGCTGGTCATCGGCGCTCTCGGTATATGGTTTATCCGCCACGCCTTCCTGGTCCGGAAAAGCGAGAGGGCCGAAGAACCGCGCGCCATGTTCCGTTATTCCATCCTCTATCTTTTCCTGGTCTTCGTAGTGCTTCTTGCCGATCATGCGATGCTAGCGGCGGGTGCGTAAACTCCTCTCCTCATGACCGCCTATTCACAACTGGAAGCGAAGTTTCACACGATCGCCACCCTGGACGACGCGGCCGGCATGCTCCATTGGGATGCCGCGACCATAATGCCGCCAGGCAGCGCGGAAGACAGACATGAACAATTAGCCGTGTTAACCACCATTCGCCATGACTTGCTTTCATCTTCGGAGATTGGGGAGCTTTTGGCGGCCGCCCTGGAGACGGATGATTTAAACAATTGGCAGAGAGCAAACCTGCGCGAGATGGAGCGGCGGTATATACATGCAACAGCTTTGGAAACGCCACTCGTAACTGCGCTATCCAAGGCGTCCAATGCTTGCGAAACGAGCTGGCGTAGGGCGCGGGCAGCTAATGACTTTGACGTTCTCAAGCCGCTCTTAGCGGAGGTATTATCTCTGTCCAGAGAAGCAGCCCAGGCCAAGGCAGAGAGGCTCGGTTGCACGCCGTACGACGCGTTGATGGATCAATTCACGCCAGGTCTGCGCACGGATATGGTGGACACGCTGTTTGACCGATTGGGTCGGGAACTGCCCGACCTGCTGTCCGAGATATTGGAACATCAGGCCGCTCAGCCAGAGGCGGTGTCACCGGCGGGGCCATTTCCCCTTGAGCAGCAACGGGCACTCGGCACCCGGCTGATGGCCGTCGTGGGATTCGATTTTGAAACCGGAAGGTTGGACGAGAGCCTGCATCCCTTTTCCGGCGGCACGCCGGACGATCTCCGCATCACAACCCGTTATGACACAGACGACTTCATGACCGGTCTGATGGGCGTGTTACACGAGACCGGTCACGCCCTTTATGAAAAAAACCTGCCATCGGATTGGCGGCGCCAGCCAGTGGGCGCGGCGCGCGGCATGGATATTCATGAAAGCCAGTCCTTGCTGATTGAAATGCAGGCTTGCCGATCTCTGGAATTTCTCACCTTCGCCAGCCCCCTCATGGAGGAAGTATTCGAGCGTGTTGGACCCGAATGGGCGCCGGATAATCTTTACCGTGTCTATACCAAAGTCCGGCCTGGATTGATCCGCGTGGATGCAGATGAAGTAACCTACCCGCTGCATGTGATCCTGCGCTACCGCCTCGAGAAAGCCTTGCTTGCGAATGATCTACCCCTCGACGACCTACCCTCTGCCTGGAATGACGGAATGGCGGCGTTGCTGAACCAGACGCCGCCGGACGACAGCGATGGCTGCCTACAAGACATTCACTGGTTCGATGGCGCGTTTGGTTATTTTCCAAGTTACACATTTGGAGCCGTTACCGCTGCTCAGTTGTTTCGCGCAGCGACCACAGCAGATCCTGCCATCCTGCCGGAGATTCAGGCGGGAAATTTCAAACCACTGTACGCTTGGCTCGGCAAGCAAATTCATGGAAGAGGTTCCCTATTAGAAACGCCGGATCTGATCCGGGCTGCTAGCGGTGAAGAATTAAACGCGGATATTTTCCTTGGTCATCTTCGCAAGCGCTATCTCGCCCAATCCTAAGATCACAACTCCCGACCTATGCACTGCAATCTTGCCTCAGGGGTCCCTTGTTAGGTCTCGGCGGCTTGTGTCGGCGGCATGTGCTTTGTAGAACATCCCGAGTGAATTTAAGGTCATGATGTAAAGGTACGAACTGTGAAATATGTCAGCACGAGGGGGCAGGCCCCGGTTCTGCCATTTGACGAGGTCTTGCTGGCGGGCCTCGCCCGGGACGGCGGTCTTTATGTGCCCGAAACCTGGCCAAAATTTTCAAAAGCAGAAATCAAATCCCTTCGGGGTCTATCCTATGGTGACCTGGCCATACAAGTCATGACCCCCTATCTCGGGAACGCCATCGGCAGAGACAACTTTGCAAAGATAGTATCTGACACCTATGCCGCGTTTAATCACCCAAGCGTTGCACCGTTGAAGCAATTAGGGCCTAATGACTGGCTGTTGGAACTGTTCCATGGGCCGACCCTCGCCTTCAAGGATTACCCGCTCCAACTGGTAGGCCGCCTTTTCGATGACATCCTGAGCCGGAAAGGCCGCAAAGTCACCATTGTTGGTGCAACATCCGGCGACACCGGGTCGGCCGCCATTGAGGCATGTCGGGATCGGGCCGCCATTGAGATATTTATCTTCCATCCCAAAGGCCGGGTATCCGAGGTCCAGCGCCGCCAAATGACCACCGTGCAGTCATCCAATGTTCATAACATTGCGCTGGAAGGCACTTTTGATGACTGCCAGGACCTCGTGAAGGCCTTGTTCGCCCATGAGGCGTTCCGGGATCGTTATAATTTATCAGCGGTGAACTCCATCAACTGGGCCCGAATTATGGCACAGATCGTATATTATTTTTGGGCCGCTCTTAATTTGGGGGCGCCCGACCGCAAAGTGACATTTTCCGTGCCTACGGGAAATTTTGGGAATGTGTTTGCCGGCTATGCGGCCCGCCGCATGGGGCTTCCCGTGGAAAAATTTATAGTCGGCTCTAACGCAAACGATATTCTCACCAGATATTTCGAGACCGGCGAGATGACCATGGCCGATGTCGTGCCAACCCTTAGTCCAAGTATGGACATTCAGGTTTCCAGTAATTTCGAGCGCCTCTTGTTCGACTATTATCAGCGAGACGGCACTAGCGTAACGAAAATTATGGAGCAGTTTCGGCAAAACCGCAGGGTGTCTTTCGGCAAGGCCCGTTGGCGTAGCATGGGAAATCTATTCGAAGGACACCGGCTCGGCGACAACGAGACACAGGATGCCCTCGCTACGCTCTATCATAATACGGGTGAACTGATTGATCCCCACACGGTGATCGGAATTAAGGCTGGGCAGGCAGCTCGGGCCAGTGCGTCCTCAGCAGCATTGGCTACTTCACCGGTTGTATCTTTGGCCACGGCACATCCGGCAAAGTTTCCAGATGCGGTAGAGGGCGCAACAGGGCAACGGCCCCGTCTCCCAGCCCGGCTCGCGGACCTGTTTGACCGAGAGGAACGAATGGTGTCTCTTCACAATAACATTGACCAGGTGGAACAGTATATTGTCGGTCAGCTAGAAGGAAGCGAGACTGCGTGACCATTAAGATTACCACACTTGATAACCGTCTTCGGATTATCACAGATCCCATGCACACTGTGGAGACGGCATCGGTGGGTGCCTGGGTGGAGGTCGGCGCTCGGCACGAGCAATTCGACCTCAACGGGGTTTCCCATCTACTTGAACATATGGCCTTCAAGGGCACAGCACGACGGTCGGCGCGCGCCATTGTGGAAGAAATTGAGGCGGTCGGAGGACATCTAAACGCCTATACGTCCCGAGAGAACACAGCTTATTTTGCAAAAGTTCTCAAAGATGATGTACCCCTGGCCATCGATCTGATTGGAGATATCCTGCAGAATTCAATCCTCGACCCGGAGGAACTGGAGCGTGAGCGGGCCGTCGTGATCCAGGAAATTCACCAGGCCAATGACACCCCTGATGACATCGTATTTGATCGGTTCCAGGAAACCGCATTTCCAAATCAGCCGATCGGGCGGCCGATATTAGGATCAGCAGCCCAGATTGAGGGAATGTCACGAACAACGATCAAAAGTTTCATGGACGAGCGTTATTCGTGTAACCGGATTGTTGTCGCGGCTGCCGGTAATGTGGATCATGATGCGTTAGTGGCCCAGGCTAAGGGCATCTTCACCCAACTCCCACAAAATAATCCCCACGACATGGATCCCGTCACATATAGCGGAGGTGATTATCGGGAGGAGCGAGATTTAGAACAGGTGCATCTCGTAATTGGGTTCGATGGAATTGCCCATAATGATCGGGACTATTACCCCCTGGCTATCCTCTCCACCCTGCTGGGCGGCGGCATGTCATCCCGACTTTTTCAGGAGGCCCGGGAAAAACGGGGGCTAGTCTACAACATCTACTCGTTCGCCTCCAGCTATGAGGACGGCGGCTTGTTCGGTATTTATGCTGGCACCAGCGGCACCGATATCATCGACCTGTTACCTGTTATATGCGATGAGGTGAAGAGTGTTAGTGCATCCGTTCAAGAGGACGAAGTGGCTCGGGCCCGCGCACAACTAAAATCCTCCACATTGATGGCCCTGGAAAGCACGTCGGCGCGGTGCGAACAAGCCGCCCGTCAACTGCAGATTTACGACCGCGCCATTCCCAACACCGAGGTTATTGAAAAAATCGAAGCAGTGGATACAAAGGCCGTGCTACATGCGGCCAACCGGATTTTCACCAGCGTTCCAACCATCGCTGCTATCGGTCCAATAAAAAACTTGGCAGACCACGACCGCATCCGGGACTATCTTCGTTAGGGCGTCAGCCAGGTACACAGCGTCTCCAATTCATATTTTCAAAAAACTAAAGTTGCTGCGGATTACAATCGATTTGATGCCGTCCACCGCACAGATGGCTTCAGAGAGCGTAGGTTTCGAGGCTCGCCGGATGGAAAAGATCTTCCGGTTTAAGGCGGCGGCTGGACAAGCCCTGCCTGTGATGAGCGTCCAGGAAAGTATCGAGCACATGAGCATTGGGTTTGAGGCCGTAGGACCAGAAATCCTCGCCCATGAGTGTCCGGGCGCGACCGAGGGATTCCTCAACGAATGGCAGGGTTACCTTTGTAGCGCTCACATCCAGGAGTGCATCCAGAGCCATGGCCTTTGCCTCTGTGAACGCTTTCAACAATGCCCCCGGCAAAAAGGGATACTTATTGGCGAGCTCTTTCCGGACCCCCAGTACATGCATGATGGGAAAAATCTTTGTACGCTTGTAATACGCCTCTGCCGCCGCTTGCGGATCGGCATACAACCAACCCACACTCGGGTGGCCGTCGACGAAACAAGGCAAGGCGCGAGGACCGA
>CAXFCV010000413.1:0-8213 GCA_964000975.1 uncultured Rhodospirillaceae bacterium
ATGCTGATCTCCTGGGTTTTGAGGATAAATCAGAAAAAGAACGAGACGGGCTGGCCCAACAACATCTCAAGCTCGAGATAGAAATGGTGACAAAATCAGCGGAGTTGGAAATTTCCGATGACGAAACAGCAGCTAGTATTGCAGCGATTGAACGCCTCGAAATACGCCCTGCCACATCTTCAACAATTTTTGATGAGGAGCGTATTAAGAGACTTACTAATGCGATAAAAGTTATTGGCGGCAGAAACACCGAATTATTTACTGGATCTTTGAGTCCTAATTCATCGCAGAACAAATCACCCACAGCACCAGATGCAACAAGTGCTTACGAGGATAGAGTGTATTTAAAGCATCTGATTTGGTGCCATATTATGGGCGTGTGCGATTTAGAAGAGATTGAGAACGCTGTTTTGGTATACGAACATGGTGCAGTTAATGCTGTCCGTAACCTTTTGTCTCGTTATGGCGAGATATTCAGCTACAACGATAATTGTGCATTTAATTTACACGAGAAACCGATGACGAGATACTCATAGATTTTGGTGAGCCACCAAATCTCTCACGTATATGATTGTAGACAACAGTGGTTTTTGGCAATGGGTCGTCTAGTTGCGTTTATGAAGCGCACTTAAATTTTATTGGATTGGGCAATCTTTATAAGTCTTTGCAAGACAGAAGTCGCAACGTGAGATAATCTAATATTTTTGATTTTCTCGAGGTTGTGAAAGTCATTACCAACAATTACGAGACCGAGCATCCCACTGTCTCCGTGGGGTGTGCAGCGATACAAGTAGACGCCTGGTACTGTAAAAACCAAAGAGTAAGGTGCATCGATATCAGATTTTTTTGGGGCCAAAAATTTTTCCGGGCCTGCAAGAAATTCGACGTTATGTCCATCGTTTGTTGGTAACCACTCTACTTTGTCGCCCACTTCTACTCGTGCTACCTGGATGCTGAAGGTGTCGTCAGCGGTGAACTCAATTTTTAGGCTGTCTGCCAATGCACCCGGCAAGATCGCGTGAGAAGCTAGTAAGCAAAAGGTTATTAATAGTGATTTCATGTTCTGGTAAATGGTTCAACATCCAGGATTTTTTTTGTCCCATAATTTTCTATGGTGAGACAACCATGAATTTTGGTGAGGTACCCCATTGCTCCTGGACTTAATTGTAAGCGACATTGATTTTTTGGGTTGGGGTGCAAGGTTTTGTTATCTTGGAGACATCAAAATTCACTGAGGTCGTTATCTAAAATTCCGCCGGTTTTCCCTCAGTAAGCAGCAAAATACCGATAAATTTTAATATGTCGTCACGAGCTTGAAATTAGTCTATGATGTTCGAATCTACGGTAACGAGTTAGTTTTATTGATCTTTCGTATAAGCGCCCGTAGCTCAGCTGGATAGAGTGTCGGCCTCCGAAGCCGAAGGTCACAGGTTCGAATCCTGTCGGGCGCGCCACCTTTTCGTACTTTTTTGGTAAACCGTGATATTTGCATATCGTGGGACTCCGTCGCCGGCTTTCCTGAAGCTGTGACAAAGGGTTTTTTCGAAAACTGCAATGGGCAAAAGGGGATAGTACTCTTAAATCATTGCCCTTGGTTGCCTGGACTGGCACACATCCCTCGTTATGATGCCTCCCCTACTAACCCTTAAAGACGTGTCCCTGACTTTTGGTAATCAGTCGCTGTTGAATCAGGTAGACCTCACGGTCTCCGCCAGCGATCGTATTTGCCTGGTGGGGCGAAATGGATCGGGGAAATCAACGCTCCTGAAAATCATCGCCGGTCAGGTCGAACCAGATCAGGGCACTCGCTTTCTCCAGCCTGGCACGACACTCAGGTACCTGCCGCAGGAGCCAGATTTTTCAGATTTCCAGACCAGTCTTTCCTATGTCGAGGCCGGCTTGGCGCCGGGGGATGATCCATATCGGGCCTGCTATCTTCTAGAGCAGTTGGGCCTCACCGGTGAGGAAAATTTGTCGACCATGTCTGGGGGCGAGTCGCGTCGCTGCGCCCTGGCGGCAGCTTTGGCGCCCGCGCCAGATATCCTCTTGCTGGATGAGCCCACCAACCATTTGGACGTATCTTCGATTGAATGGCTGGAGGATCAGCTCGGGACCCTAAAAACAGCTCTGATAATGATCAGTCATGACCGGCAATTTTTGAGATCTCTCTCCAACACTACCCTATGGATTGATCGAGGAGAGGTCCGCCGTCTGGAAAATGGGTTCGGCGGGTTTGAGGCCTGGCGTGACGAGATATTTGAACAAGAGGAAACGGAACGCCATAAGCTCGATCGGAAAATCCATCGGGAAACCCATTGGCTCATCCACGGGGTGACGGCCCGGCGCAAACGCAATCAGCGGCGATTAAGCGATCTGTATGCACTGCGTGAGAGAAAGCGGATGTTGCGCACATCCACGGGTGATGTAAAATTTACCGTTTCCGAGGCTGGGATATCGGGCAAGCGCGTGATTGAGGTCAGGGGTATCACTAAAGCCTATGGAGATCGCGTAATCGTCCATTCATTTTCGGCACGCATCTTGCGTGGCGATCGTGTTGGCATTGTCGGTCCTAACGGGTCGGGTAAGACAACCTTATTAAATATGCTCATCGGTAAAACGGCGCCCGACAAAGGTAGCTCTTATCTCGGATCAGCGGTGGAGCTGGCTGCGCTCGATCAGCGGCGGGAAACCTTGAAGCCCACAGAAAAGCTCTCGGACGTGCTCACGGGTGGCCGGGGCGATATGGTGACCGTGAATGGACAGCAAAAACACGTTATCGGCTATATGAAGGATTTTCTGTTCGCCCCAGAGCAGGCACGCACTCCCGTTCGCGAGTTATCTGGTGGGGAGCGCGGCCGTCTCGTTTTGGCTGAGGTCCTGGCCCGGCCCTCTAATTTGCTCGTGCTGGACGAGCCCACGAATGATTTGGATCTTGAAACCTTGGACCTGTTGCAAGAGATGCTGACTGAGTATCCTGGCACCGTCCTTCTGGTGAGCCATGACCGAGATTTTCTCGACAAAGTCGCGACATCAATCATTGCCTCGGAGGGGGCGGGCCACTGGCTAGAATATGCTGGCGGCTATACCGATATGGAAGCCCAGCGGGGGGCGGATATTGCGGCAAGCCAATCATTAGGGGCGACCAGCAAAAAAACAAATGAGACATCTTCAGCTGCACCGGCATCAAAGCTTAAAATGTCTTACAAGGATGTCTATGCCTTGGAAAAGTTGCCAGGTCAGATAGCGGACTTGGAACGCAAAATTGCGGATCTTCATAAAACGCTCGCCGCTCCGGATCTATTTCAGCAGAACCCAGAGCGTTATCAAAAATCTGTGGACGCGCTCCAAGCGGTCGAGACTGAATTGACTGAGTTGGAAAACCGCTGGCTAGAGCTCGAGATGAAACGTGAAGAGGCCGATGGAGTCTGAGATGAGGGGTTTAGGGGCACATTCCCATGGGAAGACACTGATACCAGGCGTGTTTGTCTCTAGAGAGTGCATTCCGACCTCTCGCCCTATGCATTGTCTTCGACCTCGATCACAACGGCCATGCCGGTGTCACCCGCGGCACAGCCAGTAAAGAGACCTCTGCCGCCACCCAAGATTACAAGTTCTTCGATTAATTCAATGATGCCGCGTGTGCCCATAGGGGCTTGCGGATGACCCCAGACGAGAGTGCACCCGTAGTTGTTCATTTTATTGATGTCGTACCCCGTCTCTCTCGCGAAGTAGATATCGTTCACGGCAAACGGGTTGTGAGTTTTCACTGCGCTGATGTCCTTGATGTCAACGTCCGCCTGGGCCAATGCCTTTTTAGCTGCGGGAACCGGAGCTTCCGGCATATAACCGTTCTCTGCCCGGGCGTGGCCAAAGCCCAAAATTTTGATCCTAATGTTTGAGTTCTGAGAGAAGGCCGATGCTTTGTCCGAAGTTGTAACAATCAAGCAGGAATTGCCGTCCGCCGGATGGGTTTGTCCGCCGAACGTCACAGAACCGTCTTCCAGAACTGGTTTGAGTGTGGCGAGCTTGTCGGGGTTCGAGGGATAAATACCTTCATCACTCTCGAGCACGGCGACGGTTTTACGGAATTTTGAATCCGGCACATTGAATGGCAGGGTCATGTAACGCTTTTGGAACGCATGATCGTCCGCGAGGGCGTCTTGATATTGCTCTTGGCGCCGGGCCACCACGCCATGTTGTTCCTCCGTCGTGATCTGATGACGGGTGGCGACATTTTCTGCAGTTTGCAGCATGGAGTGCCCTCCCAGCGCATCACGCTGCATGTTATCAATCGTCAGGTTTTCCTGATAGCCGGTGCCGCCTGGGCCGGTAGGCTCCGGATAATACAGTTGAGGGCCATTGGACACCCGGTCACATGTCGCCACCAGAGCAACCGATGCTGCGCCGGCTTTGATTTCTTGGCTCGCGTTCTCCAGGCTGCGGGCACCCGTGGCGCAAACCTGAGACAGTGTTGGCCCGGTCACATGGGGCGCTCCAATCATACCCGTTAGCCATGGCAATCCCTGGAAGGACATATGCTGCGGCACCGTTAGACCCAGGATGCCATAGTCCAGCCCAGCTGGGTCGATGGCCCGCTTGGCCATTTCCTCCTTGGCCACATGAGCTGCAAACTTGATGCTGTGCAAGTGCGAGAGGGTGCCCTGCCATTTGGCAAACGGTGTGCTCCAATAGGCCCCGTAGGGAATTTCTGTTGAAACGCTCATGTGTTTGTCTCCTTCATCTGTGACCGAAGAGCCGCCTTATCGATTTTGCCCACCGTCGTCTTGGGAATGTTATGACTTATAACGATTTTGCGAGGAACTTTATATTTTGCAAGGTTTTCCCGGCAATAGGAATCCAGTTCATCTACCGTCGCAGGGATACCCTTTTTGATAACTACCTGAGCATAGATGACTTCGCCGAGGTAATCGTCTTTTATGCCAATGGCGCCAGCTTCTAGGACAGCCGGGTGGGCATAAAGCACCTCGTCAATCTCCCGCGGGTACACGTTGTAACCTCCAACAATGGCCATATCTTTTTTTCGGTCCCGGATGAAAAAATTGCCGTCTTCGTCACATTCTCCGATATCGCCTGTATAGAGCCAGCCATCGCGCAGTGCCTCGGCGGTTTCGTCAGGCCGGTTGCGATAGCCGGACATGATCTGCGGTCCTTTTGCTCGGATCTCCCCCTGCTCGCCCGGTCCAAGAACCGTTGTGCCCGTCTCCACATCTACGATCTGCATCGCTGTATAAGGTAGGGGTTTGCCTACTGATCCCGGAACCGGCGCGTCGTTTGCAGTGATCATGGTGAGTACCGGCCCGGCTTCTGATTGGCCAAAACCCTCGACGATCTCTGTGCCGGTGACCATCTTCCAAGTTTTTAAGGTCTCTTCCGCGAGAGGAGCTGAGCCGGAAACGCAGCAGCGCAGGCACGAAAAATCTGCCTCCTGAAACCCGTCGAAGGCCAGGAGGCCATTAAAAACTGTGGGGCCGGCAGGAAAGAGTGTAATCTTATCTCTCACAAGGGCCTGTACTGTCGTTTCAGGGTGGTAGCGTTTCACGATCACCATTGTACTTCGGCATTGCACAGCTAGATGCATGCACATGGAGGTCGCGAATACGTGAAACAACGGCATAACACACAGCACTCGCTCATCTTCGGTCAACGTTGGTACGGCGACTTCCCGCTGGCACATGTTTATCGCCATTTGTCCATGAGTGATCATCACGCCTTTTGGTCTTCCTGTGGTACCTCCCGTATATTGAAGAACAGCAAAGTCCTCTGGCATCGGCAGTGGCAGTGGCAGCGCGAGGGCCTGGTCCACCCAGTCATCAAGGGTCCGGCCGCTTTCGCCGACGGCAATACCCGTCATCGTCTCGACAGTATCGATTAGCGGCTGAACATCTCCCGCTTTGGCGGTATCGTAAATGGTCACAACTGGGTCTGCGTCTTCAAGGATGAAGGATAGTTCCCTTTGGGTGTATAGGGGATTGATGGGGACCAGTTGGGCACCGGCGGCGTAAGCTGAAAAAGAGGCCACCACGATTTCAATGGAGTTTCCACATATCAGGGCTACGCGTCCGCCACGCGCGCCGAGCCCTTCCAATTCTCTGGCAAAACCTGCAACGCATCGAACGAAAGACTGATATGTCATCTCCCGGCCTTCGCATCTGAGTGCGATATGACCCGGTGATTTACCGCCGGCGTCCTGTAGCATGTGGATGACCGTGTCGAACAAACGCGGTAGGTCGTACTCGGGCATTGGACGGGCTCCGTCTATCTTCCGTCAATGACTTTGCGATAAGGGTGAGCTGGAAACACGCCGAGGATTCGGACTTCCGAAGAGAAAAACGCCAACTCTTCCAGGGCGTACTGGAGAGCCTGGTTCGTCGGGTGACCATCTACCTCGGCATAAAACTGGGTGGCGGAAAATTCTCCATCCACCATATAACTCTCTAGTTTGGTCATGTTGACACCGTTGGTGGCGAACCCTCCCATAGACTTGTAGAGAGCCGCCGGGACATTTCGTACCCGAAACACAAAACTAGTCACTACCGCGGGCGTGTCAGCTGATATCTCCGTCGGTTCAGGCGACATCAACAGAAAGCGCGTTGTGTTATGGTCGGCATCCTCAATATTTGCCTGTAGCGAGTCGAGGTCGTAGATCTCTCCGGCAAGGCCTGTGGCGATGGCGCCGTGCTCTTTTTCACCGCGTTCAGAAATCTCTCGGGCAGCGGCGGCGGTGTCCACATGCACAACCGGATTAATGCCATGTTTTTGGATGAAGTTACGGCACTGGTTGAGAGCATGGACATGGGAGTGAACGTTTACGAGGTCGCCAATATTACTGCCTTTGACGGCCAGTAGATGGTGTTCTACCCGCTGGAAATGCTCTCCAATGATATGAAGTCCGGAATTAGGCAACAGGTGATGAATGTCTGCCACACGACCCGCGACTGAATTATCGATAGGGATCAGAGCCAAAGCTGCTTCGCCGTTGCTCACTGCGGCGAACGTATCCTCAAACGTGTTGCAAGGAAGGGTGGTCATGTCCGGGCGGACTTGCCGGCAGGCGAGGTCGCTATTAGCCCCTATTTCCCCTTGGAAGGCGATCAAGTTTTTGGTGTCCGCCATGCTAGATATCTCCGGTTTCCGGTCCGTTTAGGCCTATTTTGAGTCCGCGATCAAAAGATGTGGTATTGCTGGAAATCACCCTATATACATAAAATAAGGCTTCATCTATACCCTGATTACCAAACGGCATCGATGAGGGCGCTACCAACAGATTACGCTTATCTTTTCCAAGTTGAAGCGAAGGCTTAAAGATCTAGAAGGACCGATCCATGTGGAGTATGAATACCAACAAATATTTAGGCGGCGCATTAGTGGTTGCCTGGCTCTTGCTGATAGTTGATTTTGTTGGGGACCAATTAGTACCGCCAGTGGAACCGGTCGTTGCAACAGCATCTGCGTCAGTTGCACCTGTGACTGCCGCTAAAACGTCTGCCGCCCCTGAACAGCCCTTGCCGGTCCTCTTGGCTTCTGCCACGGCGGACAAGGGTGCAAAGGTTGCGAAAAAATGCGCCTCCTGCCACTCCTTTAATAAAGGGGGTAAAAACAAAGTCGGGCCCAACCTATACAACATAATGGGCGCTAACAGGGGGGTCGTAGATGGATTTAACTATTCTGCAGCCATCAAAGCTATGGGCGGCAAGTGGGGCTATGACGACATGAACAAATTCCTGAAGAAGCCGAAGGAATTTATGAAGGGAACCAAAATGACCTTTTCTGGCCTCAAAAAGGCCAAAGACCGGGCTGCCGTTATCGTCTACATGCGTGAGCAGGCAGACGCGCCCGCCCCACTGCCGCAGTAGACTAAATTAAGATGCGCGCCGCCGCCGCTTATTCGGAATTGGCAGGGCGCCTGGCAGATGCATCGGGAGACGTGATCCGCCGTTATTTCAGAAATCTACCCGACGTCAGTGACAAAGTGGACGCGTCGCCCGTGACAATTGCTGATCGGCAAGCCGAGGAGGTTATGCGTGCTGTCCTCGAGATAGAGTGCCCAGATCATGGCATCCTCGGTGAGGAAGGAGAAGATGTCCGGCAGGACGCAGACTACCTTTGGGTCCTGGACCCCATTGACGGCACCAAAAACTTTACTAGCGGGTCTTATCATTTTGGCACCCTCATCAGTCTTTTAATGGATGGGG
>CAXFCV010000414.1:0-4100 GCA_964000975.1 uncultured Rhodospirillaceae bacterium
GGGGAGCTTTGGTCTCGCCTGGCTCGATATGTCCACGAGCGATTTTCAACTCCAGCCGATCTCAGCAACAACACTGGCTGCCGCCCTTTCCCGGCTGGAGCCCGGTGAGCTTTTGTTGTCCGACACGATTGCCGAACGGGAAGACTTACGTGACACACTTCAATCCTGGGAGACACAGACGACCGTGCTGCCGTTCAGCCGTTTCGACAGTTCCAATAGCAGCAAAAGATTGCAGACTGTTTTCAGCGTTAAAACTATGGATGGCTTCGGAGCGTTTTCACGGGCTGAAATTTCTGCGGGCGGCGCACTCATTGATTACGTTGACCCCCCCCAGAGGGGCAGACTGCCCCGCCTGTCTCCACCAAGGCGCTTGGCCGATGGCGCCGTCATGGAGATTGATCAAGCCTCGCGCCGAAATCTAGAACTTACCCAGACTCTCAACGGAGAGAGGTCAGGCAGCCTCCTATCCACCATTGACCGCACACGGACCGGTGCGGGCGCCCGGGCGCTCGCCGCACGGCTAGCGGCCCCCCTTACCGATACAGAAGAAATCAACCGGCGGCTCGACGCCGTCCAGCACTTCATCAGCGACCGCGCCACGCGAGAGACGCTCCGGCATCGCCTGCGCGGATGCCCAGATCTTGAACGAGCGCTTTCACGACTCACCGTTGGGCGGGGCGGCCCGCGCGATTTAGCCAGCGTGCGAGACGGCTTGAGTATTACCGCCGAAGCAAGGGAACTACTGCTCAAAAGAACCCTGCCGAACTCACTCTCAATCAATCTCGAAGACCTGGGTAATCACGCGGAACTCATTGCCACATTGACTCGTGCCCTTGCTCCCGAACTCCCGCTTTACGCTCGGGATGGTGGGTTCATCGCGCGGCATTTTGCTCCCGATTTTGATGAATTGCGTGAGCTTCGGGACGAGAGTCGGCGTCTCATCGCCGGGCTTCAAGATAAATACGTAGCGGACACGGGCATTCAAACTCTCAAGATCAAACATAATAATTTTTTGGGCTACTTTATCGAAGTTACGGCCCGCTACGCCGATGCTCTTCTCACGGAATCGTCAGGGCCCTACATCCACCGACAGACCATGAAAAACGCGGTACGATTCACGACCGTTGAGCTTGGTGAGATGGAGGGTCGCATGGCCAGCGCAGCGGATAAAGCCCTCGCCTTGGAACTGGAGCTTTTTGAGGGGCTGGTCGCGGAGATTATTGAAAAAGGGGACGGAATTGCCCGCGCGGCGCGAGTGCTTGCAACCTTGGACGTGGCGGCAGCTCTTGCTGAATTGGCAATAGAACAAAATTATTGCCGGCCTGTCTTAAATGACACGAACGGTTTCAAAATAATGGGCGGGCGGCACCCGATCGTCGAGCAAGCCCTTCAGAGACCTTCCAGTGAAGGGGCGGGCGGCGGTTTTGTCGCCAATGACTGTCAACTCGAAGGAGACAGCCGACTGTGGCTGCTGACCGGTCCCAATATGGCGGGCAAAAGCACGTTCCTTCGGCAAAATGCGCTCATTACAATCCTCGCTCAGATGGGAAGTTTTGTGCCCGCAGACAGCGCCCTCATCGGCAAGGTCGACCGGCTATTTTCCCGTGTCGGCGCTGCGGATGATCTGGCGCGCGGGCGCTCCACCTTTATGGTGGAGATGGTGGAGACCGCCGCAATCCTCAAGCAGGCGACGGAGCAATCATTTGTTATTCTCGATGAAATTGGCAGGGGCACAGCGACTTTTGACGGACTCTCTATCGCCTGGGCGGTAGTAGAACATCTTCATGAGATCAACCGGTGCAGAGGTCTTTTTGCCACCCATTACCATGAACTCATCAATCTAACCCCGAAACTTCCTGCACTTACCTGCCAGACCATGAAGGTAAAAGAATGGAGAGGTGACGTGGTTTTTCTTCATGAAGTGGCGCGTGGCTCCGCAGACAGATCCTATGGCATTCACGTGGGCCGACTCGCGGGCCTTCCGGACTCTGTAGTGAGACGCGCGGAAGACGTTCTGAAAGCTTTAGAGCATGAAAATCAGGACGGCGCCTTCAACCGATTGGCCGATGATCTGCCCCTCTTTCAGGTGAACCCGCAGATATCAAGATCCACCCGACCGTCGCCTTTAGAAGCAGCGCTGGATGCGCTAACACCAGATGATCTCAGCCCAAGGGAGGCTTTGGAGACTCTCTACAGGTTAAAAAACATAGCGGATGAAACATAAGATCGCGCATTCACCCTGGTAAGAAGCATCACCAGATTTTTGTTTTTGGACAGGACGATATGGTATTCAATGACATGAAACACACTATCAAAAAGCTTATTGGGTGCGCCAATATATGAATGGAATCGCGAATCAACGCCAGATTTTGAACCGCCGAAGCCTCAAGGCCTCGGTCGACGTCATCCTTGGAGAAAAAGGCTACGATACTAAAAGGCGGCCTCAGATTGTGCAGTGCCTCAAGGGAGTGCTGCATAGAGGCCAGGAGGAAGTGCTAGCCCGTTTTGAGACCAGTGGCAGCGGACCAGACGTTTTCGCCGGAAACGCCTTTTTAACCGATCAACTGGTGCGCGTCATCTTTGAGATCGCGACCGAACGCGTCTACCCAACGGCCAACAAAACCACATCCGAGCAGCTAAGCGTGGTCGCCATAGGTGGATACGGTCGGGGAGAGCTCGCCCCTCACTCTGACGTGGATTTGATGTTCCTCCAACCTTACAAACAAACACCTTATATTGAACAAGTCGTGGAATTTATACTCTACATGCTGTGGGACTTGGGGCTAAAAGTAGGGCACTCCACGCGGTCGATCGATGATTGTCTCCGGCTTTCCAAACGCGACGTCACCATCCAGACCAGTTTATTGGACGCCAGGTGGGTGTGGGGTGATCAAGACTTATTTGGCGATTTTTACAGGCGCTTCCAAGCCGAGGTCGTGGAAGGTCAGGGCCCAAAGTTCGTCGAGGACAAACTGGCCGAACGGGATGGCCGTCACGAACGTATGGGAGATACTCGCTACGTTGTTGAACCTAACATTAAGGAAGGCAAAGGGGGACTCCGAGATCTTCAAACCCTGTATTGGCTGACTAAATTTCTATACGGCGTGTCTAATGTGGCCGACTTGGTGCCACTGGGTGTCTTCACGCCGCAAGATGTGAACCGTTTCACCAAAGCCCAGGATTTTCTTTGGACGGTGCGCTGCCACCTCCATTACTTGGCCGGCCGGCCTGAGGAGCGGCTCACATTTGACGTTCAGAAAACTATCAGCGAACGCATGACTTATGCCGACAGAGAGGGCATCAGTGATGTGGAGCGTTTCATGAAGCATTATTTTCTCATTGCCAAGGATGTCGGCGACCTGACAAGGGTGCTCTGCGCGGTGCTCGAAGATCAGCAGAAAAAACGCTCCCTCTTCCGGCTCCCGAGCCTAACGCTTTTGGGAACTAAGGTAGACGGGTTCCAGGTTGACCGGGGACGGATCACTGTGGACAGCGAAGATGCCTTCCGGATGGAGCCGCTCAAACTTTTACGTATTTTTGCCGAAGCCCAGGAACATGATCTCGATATTCATCCCCAGGCCCTTCGCTTCATCAGCAATTCCCTAAATCTGATCGGCCATGAATTCCGGCAAGACCCAAAGGCGAACGAGCTCTTCATGCGCATCATGACATCCCGCAAGGAGCCTGAGAAAGCGCTGCGGCGGCTCAACGAAGCCGGCGTTTTTGGTAAATTTGTGCCTGATTTCGGGCGTGTGGTCGCACAAATGCAATTCGATATGTACCATACCTATACAGTGGATGAGCACACCATCCGGGCGCTCGGTATCCTGTCGAGGATTGAATCGGGTGCGCATGCTCATGACATGCCCAATGTAACCCAGGCCATGAAAGAGGTGCACTCACGGCGCGCGCTCTATGTTGCCGTTTTCCTCCACGACATCGCCAAAGGCCGGGGGGGCGATCATTCGGAACTTGGCGCCGAGCTTGCGCTTGAACTTTGTCCACGCTTCGGCTTATCCGGAGAAGAAACTGAGACAGTATCCTGGCTAGTACGCGAACACCTGACCATGAGCGACACGGCCTTCAAGCGCGATGTGGAC
>CAXFCV010000415.1:0-2479 GCA_964000975.1 uncultured Rhodospirillaceae bacterium
TAAAGCCTTCAAATGCTTATGCTAGAGGGAGGAAGGTGAACTTTCCTCCCTTTTTTTATGGAAAGGTTTCATTGCACAACCCAGTTCGTTTATTCTTATCCTGTGTATCGGCTCGCAATCTGCCAAGCTTTTTGAATAGCACTGCCGCCTTCTTTTCGGAGCTTGGGGGCCGTGGGAAATTTTGTCGGTTACTGAGATCGCCCATGCGGATTTAAGCCGGATCATTAAATGCAGTAAAGTGAATTTAAGTCATGACCGAAGTTCCACTCTACAATCGCGTGTTACTCAAATTATCCGGTGAAGGTCTCATGGGAGACCAAGACTTTGGCCTAGACCCGCTCACAATGGAAAAAATGGCCCACGATATCAAAACAGTCATTGATATTGGTGTGGAGGTTTGTTTGGTCATCGGTGGCGGGAATATTTTCCGGGGGGTGGCAGGAGTTGCGGCCGGACTTGAACGGACCAGCGCTGATCATATGGGCATGCTTGCGACGGTGATCAACGCGCTGGGTGTCCAATCCGTCCTCGAAGGAGCGGGGGTGACAACTCGAGTTCTCTCCGCGATTCCCATGACCACTGTTTGTGAGCCGTATATTCGCCGCCGAGCAATCCGGCATATGGAAAAGGGGAGGGTCGTTATTTTTGCTGCCGGCACCGGCAACCCGTTTTTCACGACTGACACAGCCGCCGCGTTGCGGGCTGCCGAAATGAATTGCACAGCCCTGATGAAAGGCACACAAGTGGATGGAGTGTACAATGCTGATCCAAAAACCGATCCATCCGCCGAGCGGTTTGATGAGCTAACCTATCGGCAGGTGCTCACAAACGATCTTAAGGTTATGGATGCTTCTGCAATATCACTTGCAAGGGAGAACAATATTCCAATTGTCGTTTTTTCAATTCATACTCCGGGCGCATTTGCGGGAGCAATCAAAGGACAGGGTAAATTCACTCTCATACACAACAAGAGGGAGGAATAAGAATGGAAATTGACCAATTAAAGTCAGACATTGGCCGCCGCATGGATGGCGCCCTTGAGGTTCTACAAAAGGAGTTTGCCGGTCTTCGAACCGGGCGGGCATCCATTAGCCTGCTCGAACCTGTTACTGTCGAGGCCTATGGACAGCCCATGCCGATGAACCAGGTTGGCACGATTGGGGTGCCAGAAGCTCGTTTGCTAACAATACAGGTCTGGGACAAAGGGTTGGTCAGTTCCGTCGAAAAAGCCATCCGGGACTCTAATTTAGGTCTAAACCCCGTGTCAGACGGGCAGTTGGTCCGAGTACCCATTCCGCCCCTCAGCGAGGAGCGACGCGTCGAACTGACAAAAATAGCCGGGCGCTATACCGAAGAAGCGAAAGTCGCCATTCGAAATGTGCGCCGGCACGCTATGGACAACCTGAAAAAAGCTGAGAAAGACGGGAGCCTCTCAGAAGACTCACAACGAGAATATGGCGATGACGTGCAAAAATTGACGGACGCTTATGTAACCAAGATGGACGAGGCGCTCGCGAAAAAAGAAGAGGAAATCCTGCAGGTCTAACCAATGATGGAAGCTGCAGTTACCAAGGAACGTGAAGAGCCGTTACCCCCTCATCACGTTGCCATCATCATGGATGGCAATGGTAGATGGGCCCGTGCGCGTGGTCTACCCAAGATTGAGGGCCACCGACAGGGTACAGAGGCAGTCCGAGAGGCTATCGAAGCAGCAATCAAGAACGGTGTCCGCTACCTTACCCTTTATGGCTTCTCCTCTGAGAACTGGAACCGGCCACGAAAGGAGGTTGATGACCTGATGGGCCTGCTACGCAGGTTTCTGAGAAGCGAAATCGCGGAACTTCACCAAAATAATATTCGCCTCCGTGTGATCGGCGATAGAGCCCAACTAAGTGGTGACATAGTCCAATTGATTGAGGAGAGTGAGACGCATACAGCTGGGAACACAAAACTCGACCTTGTCCTAGCACTTAGTTACGGCGGACGAGCCGAAATAACCGCAGCGGCCCGACGTCTAAGTGAGAGGGTAAAATCAGGAGATTTGACGCCAGATTGCATAACTGGTGACGAGTTCGCAAAATATCTTGAGACCGCCGACATTCCTGATCCCGACCTACTAATACGCACCAGCGGCGAGAAGCGAATAAGCAATTTTCTTCTTTGGCAACTGGCTTATGCTGAATTCGTGTTCTTAGACGCTCTATGGCCAGAGTTTACGACAGAGCATTTCTCACAGGCGTTATTTGAGTTTGGCCTGCGAGACCGGCGCTTCGGCGCTTCGGACACGTAATTGTCGTATCGTTCGTCCCCCATGTTAACGCGTTCACTCTCCACCTTGGTTATGGCACCAGTTTTTCTGGCAGTAATCTGGTATGGCAATCCATATTTTGAGGGGAGTGTGGCGCTTTTGGCTGTTATTGCAGGGGCCGAACTTTTGAAAATATCAGGTGATACTACGTGGCGGGTTTTACATGCTGGA
>CAXFCV010000416.1:0-4866 GCA_964000975.1 uncultured Rhodospirillaceae bacterium
CCAAAAATTCGTGAGATCTCTCGTTGGCAGCAGCCGCCGCCGCTTCGTTGTAATTATGCCCTCCAACTAGGGCAAAAGCGTGCCCCGCGCCTTCATATTCATGCAGCGTAACCGGGGACAGTTTTTTTAGTGTTCGGACGATCCTCTCACGCGCCTCCGGTTCGCATAGCTCATCATTAGCGGCGATGTGGAGCATCAACGGGTTAGATATGTTGTCGGCCTCGGCAAGGTAGTGATCAATATTTACACCGTAATATCCGACGGAACAGTCGGCATCGGTTCGGGTGGCTACTAGGTAAGCGGTTCGGCCGCCAAGGCAATAACCAAGGGCTCCAACCTGTCCGCTACAATTCTCGTGACCGCGAAGATACGTAATGGTGGATTGAAGATCTGAGATAGCCGCCTCGTCATTAAAACCCTCGTTGAGCTCAAGTGCGCGAGCTTGTTCTTGCGGATTGGGTTTTGACGGGTCATTGAGCAACTCAATCCCTGGTTCCTGTCGCCAGAAGAGATCAGGCACCGCGACCAGATAGCCCTTGGCAGCAAAATCTTCGGCGAGGCTGCGCATGACAGCATTCACGCCGCAGATGTATTGCATCAATACTAGCCCGGGCGCGTTTTCGGCGTCTGAGCTTGTCAAATAAACCTTAAAGCTGCCACCGTCCGTTGCAGCTATGTCCACATACAAACTATTCACAGCCGCCTTCCCCCTGTCCTGTAATTTACAATATTATACGATATAATGGACGTTGAGGGCCGCTGCCACATGTTTAGCACTGGCCAGTATCGGGACAAAATCGTTAGAGCCGGTGTTGAAATGAATTTCAAAGAGAAGGTCGTCATCGTCGACGCCTTCAACATCTACCGGCCTGTGACTGTGGCGTTCTGGGATGAGGTGGAAAAGCAACTTCTTTGTACAAAGTCGAATGCATCGTGATTGGCGCCGGCGTAGTTGGACTGGCCATTGCTCGGGCCCTGGCACTCCGGGGGCGGGAAGTCGTAATCCTTGAGAAGAACCCCATGATTGGCAATGAAACCAGCTCGCGGAACAACGAGGTGGTCCACGCAGGCTTTCTATATCCGCCGGATAGCCTGCGGGGAACTCTCTGCCGGCCGGGCGCGGAGATGTTGAGGGACTATTGCCGGGAGCGAGGCATCGGCCTCGCCGTGCACGGCAAATTGATGCTTGCGCTGACGGAGGACGAGGAGGGCCTGCTGGAGACCATGATGGCGTTTGGAGAAGACAATGGCGTTCAGGGACTCCAACTCCTATCGGCGGAGGGGGTCAAAGAGCGAGAACCAGAAATCACCTGCCGGATGGCACTCTATTCACCAAACACGGCTGTAGTGCATAGTCATGACTACATGCTATCCCTCCAAGGCGACGCCGAGAATGCTGGCGCGGTGTTATCTCTGAACAGCACCGTGGTTGGGGGTCAGGGAAAAGTTCTCACGGTTGAGGACGAAAATGGAGAGCCTTTCGAACTGGCCTGGGATACACTCATCAATGCTTCCGGCCTCGGCGCGCGGGACATCGCAAATTACCACTCAAGCGACAGAGACACCCCCCCTCCCGATATCCGCTATGCAAAAGGCAGCTACTTCACCCTGACCGGCAAACTTCCTTTCAGCTATATCGTCGTGCCTTTGGGTGAAACGCTGGCTGCAGGCGGCTCCTTCACCATTGATCCCGGCGGCCAGGGCAAATTCGGCCCTGATCTGGAGTGGGTAACTGAGCATGACTACACGGTTGATCCGACCAAAGCCTCCTCCTTCGTGGCGGCTGTAGGAAAATACTGGAATGGGCTGGATGTGGACCGCCTGCAGCCCGGTTATGCAGGCATCCGGCCGCGCGCTTACGGCCCGGAAGACCCTGGCGGGGACTGGTTGATCGAGACGGAGGTCGAACATGGTGTTTCGGGCCTCGTAAACCTGCTCGGCATCGAAACGCCGGGGCTTACGGCCTCCATGGCTATCGGCGACTATGTTGCTGGGCAACTGATTCATTAAATCGACGGAGCACACCAATGACGGGATTCACCATCCTCCGCACCAACCATACCGGCATCACCGTGTCAGATGTTGAGATGACCTTGGGTTTCTTCCGGGAAGTGCTCGGCTTTAAGACGACGAAAATTGTTCACCAAAAGGGAGAGATGGTGGGGAACCTCACCGGCGTTCCCGGCGCGGAAGTGAAACTGGGTTACGTGGACATGCCGAACCATCGCCTGGAGTTGCTGGAATACATTACGAAGGATGGGCGCAAGGTCTCCGATCTCAGGAACTGTGATGCCGGCGCTTTTCATTTGGCGCTGGAAGTGGATGACATCGACGCCGCCGTCGCTGCTGTTACCCGAAGCGGATTCGTGCCCTACAGCGCCCCGCAAACGGTCCCCAACGGGAACCGCAATGTGTATCTGCGTCATCCCGACGGCATCACCATCGAATTTCAGATTTCCGCTAATCAACTAACCTAATTTTTTGACATATGGGAGCCAGATTTATGCGTATCACTATGCTTGGCACGAGCGCCGCCGCCCCGGACCCTGACCGCGGTGGATCGGCGATTCTTTTGACAGTTCGCGGCCGACATTACCTTTTTGACTGTGGCGCCAATGCAACTCGCTCCATGATCAAGTCGAACATCAACCCGGTCGATGTAAATACGGTCTTCTTATCCCACCTTCATTATGATCACATTGTAGATTTTCCCTACTTTCTCCTCACTACCTGGATTTGTGACAGAGAGAGAGCACCAGTAGTGGTCGGCCCGCCAGGCACTCAAGATTTCGTTGACCACCTGTTTGAGAATGGGGCGTTCGCGAAAGATATCGAGGCTCGTCGGCAGTATCCGCGCCGACAAAATACAGAAATCCTGGTTCCCGACGTTCGGGAGTGTGAACCTGGAACGGTTTTCGAAGACGAATTTGTCAAAGTCACCGCCTGTTATGTGGAACACATTCCCCAGGAGATAACACCTTGCTTTGGTCTTCGCATGGACACTATAGACGGTTTATCGGTTTCATTCAGCGGTGATACGGCGCCCTGCGACAGATTTATCGAGTTGTCCAAAAATGTTGACCTTATGATTCACGAATGTACCTTCCCAGAGAGTGCCATCAAATTTCGGCAAAAAGCCAACGTCGGCACCTGGTCTCACACCAGTCCAAAGGAACTGGGTAAAATTGCACAAAAGGCCAATGCCAAGAGCCTTGTTGCCACCCATTTCGCGAGCTACGACACTTGCAATCCAGTCGTTAAGGATATTATGAGCGTTCATATGCCAAAGGACATTATAGGGCCTGCCCTACTTGATGAAGTTGCAGAAGACATCCGAGCCAACTTCAAGGGCGAACTGCGTCTAGCCCACGACAACATGAGAATCGATTTATAATTATCGAACGATAACCGCGCGAGTCCAAAACATATTTGCTTGGATTAAGACGACAGCAACCCATAACTTATTAGAGGCCGTCAAAAGATTTAGACACCCACATCTCTCTGGGAATGTGTACATTTATTCTAACAAATTAAAATCGCCTTACATTAATCGCGACACTTGCTTAACGACCCTGATTTCGAAAAAAATGCCTTGGAGCGGCAGTTGTGAGAACCTGCAAAATAATTTTTAGGAACAAAATGTTAAAATACCTGATTGCATTTTTTTTAATTTTAGCAGCGAACACAGAATTTCAACCTGCTGCCGCCCAGAATAAAAACACGCAAATAAGAATGCCCTGCGGCAGCGGTATCGTAAATTACGAGCATCAGTCCCAGTATTTAGTCACAAATATCAGTGCTAAAAGTAGCTTCGTACGCCAAGTAAACATTGACCCAAAGAGTCTTCAGTCAGGCCAACTCAGTCTAACGTTTATAGGCCACTCGACGTTTCTCATCCAATCCCCGGAAAATATTAGAGTCATCACGGATTATAACGATTATTTTCGCGCGGACGTACAGCCAGACATAGTAACCATGGACGTCGAGGGCGGCAGCCACTCAACGAATTTGATCTCCCCCAATATTTCTTTCGTTTTACGAGGATGGACCGAGGCTCTTACCCTTCAGAGGCACGATGTCACCCTGAAGGACGTCCGGGTTTATAACCTGCCGACTAACATCACTGACTTTGGAGCGGGGTTCTCTAATTTTAGCTCCATCTTCATCATTCAGTCTCAAGGCCTATGTATTGCTCATATGGGTCATCTGCGCCATATCTTGGATCAGCAGCAGCTTACAGATATCGGACGAATCGACGTTTTACTGATTCCAATTGACCGTCTTGTAACCCAGAGCCATGACGAATTGATATACAACATCAAGGCCATAAATCCTAGGCTAATAATTCCAATGCATTTTGATGGTATGCCAACGGCAAAAACGTTCCTTGAGGATATTTCCAGGGTATACACAGTGAAACGCTTCGGCACCCACACAATGATGCTTAGCCGCTCAACCTTGCCGGTTAAAACAGAGGTCCTGCTCCTGCCGCCCCAGCGACCGGGCAGCAGATTAGGGGCCCGGTTATAGTGCTATGGGTGTTCCTATTGCACAGGTCCTCGCCAGTATATCGGGCCTTTATATACTTTTTGGAATAGTAGGGCTGGTAAGTGCCGAACCAATAAAGCCTCATCCGTGTGGTCTTGGACTTGTTGAGAGAATAAATCCTGATCCATCAATACATAATGCTAGTAGAGCGTCATACCGGGTCCCGCCGGGTAGTGTGAGGGTGACCTTTGTCGGTCATTCAACATTTCAAATCGAGACACCGCAGGGTATCTCTGTGGCGACAGACTATGCCGGACTTCATATACCTGGCCGGTTGCCAACGATTGTGACAATGAATAACTCCCATTCAAGTCACCA
>CAXFCV010000417.1:0-2739 GCA_964000975.1 uncultured Rhodospirillaceae bacterium
AGCGGATCTTCCATCGCGTCAGCCGTTACCATGGGTAGGGTCGCACTACCCGAGATGAAACGATATAAATACGGAGATAGCCTAGCCACCGGTGCTGTAGCCGCAGGTGGGACATTAGGGATACTCATCCCACCCTCTACCGGTATGATTATCTATGCCATCCTAACGGAGGAGTCCATTGGTCGGCTATTCATGGCGGGCGTATTTCCAGGCCTGTTGATGACAGCTCTCTTCATTCTCGCGATTTATATTGTCACGACGCTGAGACCGGAGATGGGGCCTAAAGCGAAAAAGGCACCTTTTGAGGTGCGGATGGCATCCCTCGGCCGTGCATTTGTGATGATTGGAATCGTGCTAATCACCATTGGTGGAATATTCATGGGAATATTTACGCCAGTCGAAGCATCTGGGGTCGGCGCCAGCCTCACCATGATTGTGGCCTTAGCAAAAGGAACCCTCGATTGGCGTAGTTTTCGCTGGGTGATATTGCAGACCATGGGCACGTCGGCAACAGTCTTTATGATTCTGATCGGCGCCTTTGTCTTCATTCCATTTATGGCTTTGACAGAAATACCGGCAAACCTTGTAAGCTTTTTGACCAATTTAGATGTCGGACGTTATGGCATCCTAATCATAATTCTGGCGACTTATATATTTTTGGGCACTTTCTTAGAGGGTCTCGCCATGCTTGTGCTAACTTTGCACATCACCCTGCCTGTAATCTTGGAACTTGGGTTTGATCCGATCTGGTTTGGTGTAATGGTCGTGATAGTTCTAGAAATGGGTCTCATCAGCCCACCCGTCGGCGTAAACGTTTTCGTTGTTAAAAGCGTTGCACCAGACGTACCAATGGGCATTATCTTCCGAGGTATCTGGCCATTTTGGATCGCAATGGCGGCTACCCTGGCTTTTCTCATTCAGTGGCCACAGATAGCATTATATCTACCCAACGCCATGTTTGGTACTTAGTCTTTACCCACAATAGCAACTCAAAGCTGTTAAAACTAATGGCCATTAAAAGTTGCAGGTATAACGGAGCAACGTAAGGTCAAACCCCGCCATACGTGTTAGCAGCGCGAATTTTTACGTGAGGCGACAGTTAAGATTAATGCGCCAAGCCAACTTAAGGGCTACTTAGGGTGGTTCCGTGGTGGTCCGGTTGCCTACCGCAACCGTCACGATTGCTGCGAAGACGAGGCATGCACCAGCCAGCTGAAATGGTTCCAAGAATTGGCCCAAAATAATCATCCCGAAAAAGATACTAGAGACCGGCTCGAAATTCATAAACATTGATGTCCGGACGGCACCAATTTTCGCAATTCCGACAAACATACCAATCATGGCAAAGGAGTAAAATATTCCAGACCCGAGAAAAGAGATTATCCCGGTCGTTGACGACGGCAACGGAAATTCCTGAAAAATTAGATCCACGATGATGTAAACAATCGTTGCGGACGACATCATGTGTAAGCTCACAACTCTCGAATCAACACCAATAACCATCCGATTGGCCATCAGGAGCATAATGCTAATCAAGACCGCCGCCCCAGCTGCCATGGAAACGCCAATCACATTAAAGTCGCCCCGAAGATCCAATGCGGTGGCCAGCCCGATAAAGGCTACAATTAGACAAAGAGACGTCCTAAATGTCAGTTTTTCCTGACCAATTACCCAAGCACCAAAACAGGTCAGCAACGGATAAAGATAAAACGTCAGGACAGCGAGAGCCACTGGGATATATTCGATAGCACCCAAAAGTCCGTAAGAGTAAGTAGCGACGATGCATCCCATAATGACAGCGATCCATCGCTGCCGCGCCGGTAATTTCCGCGGTACCCGCCAGGTGATTAAAACTGCAAACACGCACAAAGCGGACAGACCGCTACGCAAGGTTAGCACTGAAAGTGGAGTGGCTCCATGGTCATACGACAACTTGGCCAATGTCGAATTTGCGGCGAAGCTCGCGGCCACGCACAGCACAAAAATGACCCACCAGATACGAGACGGAGAAGATTCTTTTTGCAAGCTGCGCCGCCTATTCGGGCATCCAACTTAACGTGTCTTCTGTGCGGCCCGACGGGTTATATTCAGCCGATAAATAACCTTCCCAACCCATATCATCTATGGCCTCAAAGATATTAGGGAAATTGATCTCTCCCGTGCCTGGTTCATGCCGTCCTGGAGTATCCGCGAATTGGATATTTCCAATCCGATTTAGGTTTTCCCGGAGCGTATTGACCAGATCCCCCTCCATAATCTGCATGTGGTAGAGATCATACTCAATTTTTAGGTTGGCGTGCCCTGCGCGGTCAATGACGTCGAGAGCTTCGGCCGTGCGGTTGATCAGATATCCCGGCCGATCCTGGTTGTTAACGGCTTCTGTAAGCACCGTCGTACCGGTATCGTCAAACGCTGCCGCAGCATAATTTAGGTTAGATGCCAGGACATCCAAGCATTGCTCTCGGGAAAATTCCTCCATGGGGGGCCAGCCGCTCAGCACATTCATTGTGATTGGCTTTAACGTCGCCGCATATTCGTAAGCCTCCTCGACGGCAGCCTTAAAGTGATCCTCCCTTCCCGGCACCGCGGCAATACCTGGACCGCCTGAAGTCAAATCTCCCGCCCCAACGTTTAAAACCGTGATATCGACGCCGGCATCTTCTTTGGCAATCAAGAGGTCCGCAACAGGGATGTCATAAGGAAACTGAATTTCGATTGCGCCAAATCCAGCATTACGGG
>CAXFCV010000418.1:0-2852 GCA_964000975.1 uncultured Rhodospirillaceae bacterium
GCAGAGAAAAGGGACGATTGTGGACATCTTCAGCCAAGTGCATTTGTTGACCGCCGCACTCTCGTATGTGGGGGGCTCCATTCCCTTTGGACTGGTGCTTACCAAGCTGGCCGGCACCGGCAATCTGCGGGACATTGGTTCAGGCAATATCGGCGCGACAAATGTCCTTCGAACTGGCCGCAAAAGCCTTGCTGTCGCCACCCTCCTGCTTGATGCGACAAAGGGGGCGGCCGCGGTACTTATTGCCCGCGAAATTTCACTGGAAGCCGCCGCGATCGCAGGACTTTTTGCTGTACTTGGCCATAATTTCCCGGTGTGGCTCAAATTCAAAGGCGGCAAAGGTGTGGCCACGACATTGGGCGTCCTACTTGCCATCGCGTGGCAAATAGGGCTTCTGGCCATCGCTACATGGCTGCTAACCGCCGCTATTTTCCGCTTTTCGTCGTTGGCAGCACTCATCGCACTTTTGTCATCGCCTGTTTATGCCTATTTGCTGACCGTTGAAAAAGTTTTTATTATGACAACGCTATTGGCGCTACTAGGAATTGCCAGACACCACGAGAACATAGGTCGCTTGATTAGCGGCAAAGAAAGTAAGATTCGCTTGGTTAATAAAGACACAGGCTAATCTATTCAACTACAAGCCGATTAGCATTCAAGGATTTAAATCACATTTGACCCTTGACGACATTCTGGCCGGGTTCTCCTGTTCAAGGTCTACGAGATAATACAGACTTCGACCACGGTAAGCTGCTCGAAAAGCGTAAATACAAATTAAAAATAGAGAGAATAGAGATAAAATCGAATTGCGAAATTTTAAGCACCAATAAAAACCCAACTAAGCAGAATTAAAAAAATACAAAATTTATGTCTCCATGGCGGTTGACGAATTGATTCGCCAGTGCCACATGTCCCTTTCCGCGATAGGTATGCTCCATCTGAAATTTAAATCAAGAACCACGCTAGAACCTCATCCCGGCAACCAGATTGCAATGATTGGCGAACTGTAAACGAGAGAAAAAGTTATCATGGCGGATGTCGTCGTCGTCGAGTCGCCGGCCAAGGCGAAAACGATTAATAAATATTTGGGCAGCAATTACACTGTGCTGGCCAGCTATGGTCATATTCGAGACCTGCCCTCCAAGGATGGGTCCGTGCGTCCCGATTCCGATTTTGAGATGGATTGGGAAGTTGATTCCAAATCCCAAAAACACATCAAAGACATCGCTGAAGCCGTCAAGAAAGCCGATCATCTGTATCTGGCCACTGACCCCGACCGAGAAGGTGAGGCCATTTCCTGGCACGTTCAACAAGTGTTAACAGAAAAAAAACTGCTCGATAACGTAAATGTGAAACGAGTCGTTTTCAACGAAATTACCAAGAACGCCATCTTAGCTGCTTTTGATCATCCCCGGGATGTGGATCGGGAACTAGTTGAAGCCTATCTTGCTCGCCGCGCATTGGACTATCTCGTCGGCTTTAATTTATCTCCAGTGCTTTGGCGCAAGTTGCCCGGCAGCAAGTCTGCAGGCCGCGTTCAGTCTGTGGCCCTGCGCCTGATCTGCGAGCGAGAAACGGAGATCGAAAAATTCGAGCCGGTTGAGTATTGGTCGGTTAAAGCTAAGTTCAATAAAAGCACTGGAGAACCCATAACCGCGCAATTAACCCATCTTAATGGCGACCGTTTAGCCAAACTCGCGCTTGGAAACGAGGTGGCAGCAAATGCTGCCGTTTCAGCCATACAGGGAAAATCCTTTGCTATTTCTCAGGTCGAGAAAAAGCAAGTCCGGCGTAATCCGCCAGCACCCTTCACAACATCTACCCTGCAGCAAGAAGCGGCACGTAAGCTTCATTTTAGCGCCAAACGCACCATGCAGATCGCGCAGCGTCTCTATGAGGGCATCAACGTGCTTGGCGAGACCGTAGGCCTCATCACATATATGCGGACAGACGGCGTGAGTATGGCGCAAGAGGCTATAAATTCCTGCCGCAGCCATATCGGTGAGCAATATGGCGCGCAATATGTGCCTGCCAGCCAGCGCGTTTATAAGAGTAAGGCAAAAAATGCACAAGAAGCCCACGAGGCGGTGCGGCCCACAGATATTACAAAGCGTCCGCGCGACCTGACCGCGCTGGAGGACGATCAACGTAAGCTATATGAGCTTATCTGGAACCGGGCTGTTGCTAGCCAGATGGCATCTGCTGTCCTGGATCAGGTAGCCATCGATTTACGGCCCACTGGCGCACCGGTATCTGACGACACCGTTACCTTACGGGCGACCGGATCAGTTGTTGCTTTTGATGGCTATCTCCGCCTCTATCAAGAGGGTAGAGACGATGGCGATGATGATGACAAAGAGAAAATTCTACCTGCCGTGTCGGAAGGCGAGTCACTCAATCGCGAATCGGTGATACCGGAGCAGCACTTCACCCAGCCGCCGCCGCGTTTTTCCGAGGCGAGCTTAGTCAAAAACCTCGAGGAGCTGGGCATCGGACGCCCCTCCACTTATGCTTCCATCATCTCAGTTTTGCAGGAGCGTAACTACGTCCAGATAGACAAGCGCCGCTTCTTTCCGGAAGATCGTGGTCGGCTTGTGACTGCCTTCCTATCTAGCTTTTTCACAAAATACGTTGAATACGATTTCACCGCCGATCTGGAAGAAAAGCTGGATGATATTTCGGGCGGGCGGATGGATTGGAAGTCCGTGCTGCGTGATTTTTGGCAGTCGTTCAATGAAGCCATTGGCGGCACCAGCGATTTGCGGGTGCGCGAAGTGCTGGATGCATTAAATGATCTGTTGGGTCCACACTTTTTTGGCCTTGATGACAAAGGAGATCTGAAGCGAGCCTGC
>CAXFCV010000419.1:0-8084 GCA_964000975.1 uncultured Rhodospirillaceae bacterium
CCGGCATCGTGTATATTGGTGCTGAAGTTGATCCAAACGACATACTTGTCGGGAAAGTGACGCCGAAAGGCGAATCGCCAATGACACCAGAGGAAAAACTACTTCGTGCGATCTTTGGCGAAAAGGCCTCAGACGTGCGAGATACTTCATTACGCTTACCGCCCGGCGTTACCGGGACAGTGGTTGAGGTGCGAGTATTCTCGCGCCGAGGTGTGGATAAAGATGAGCGGGCTCTTGCCATTGAGCGGGCAGAGATCGAACGGCTTGCCAAAGACCGAGATGACGAAATGGCGATCTTAGAGCGAAGCTTTCATAATCGCATCAAAGACCGGTTACTCAAAAAGAAATCGGTTGGCGGTCCGAAGGGGCTTAAACCAGGTACGCTCATCACGGAGGAAGTTCTGGAGAAGTTGACACCAGGTCAGATGCTCCAGATCACCGTAGGCAACGATAAATTGATGGGGGAAATAGAAGCCCTTAAAAAGCAACTGGAGGAGGGGGTCGCAGAATTCCAACGCCGCTTCGATGATAAGGTGGATAAGCTCGAGCGGGGCGATGAGTTGCCGCCTGGCGTGATGAAATTGGTCAAAGTCTTTGTAGCCGTAAAACGCAAATTACAGCCAGGCGACAAGATGGCGGGCCGGCACGGTAACAAAGGGGTTATATCTCGGATCACACCGATCGAGGACATGCCCGCGCTCGAGGACGGAACTCCTGTTGATTTGGTCCTGAACCCTCTTGGCGTGCCGTCTCGAATGAATGTGGGTCAGATATTGGAGACCCATCTTGGTTGGGCTTGCTCTGGGCTCGGCCAACAGATTGGTGATGTCTTGGAGGCCATGAACCATGGAGCTTCCAATATGAAAGACATTCGCGATAAGCTCAAATACGTCTATGGCGATGAAACATACAAGGAGGACATCGCGAATATGGATGATGCGGAGATTGTTGAGCTCGCGGGTAATCTTAAGAAAGGGGTGCCAATCGGGACCCCGGTTTTTGACGGTGCACATGAGCGTGACATCTCGGAAATGCTCAACAAGGCAAATGTGAATGTCTCCGGCCAGGTCAAACTATTTGACGGCAGATCCGGCGAGTATTTCGACCGTGATGTGACAGTGGGATACATTTACATGCTCAAACTGCATCACTTGGTTGATGATAAGATACATGCCCGCTCCATCGGGCCCTACAGTCTTGTCACCCAGCAGCCGCTCGGCGGCAAGGCGCAGTTTGGGGGCCAGCGCTTCGGGGAGATGGAGGTATGGGCCCTTGAAGCTTATGGAGCAGCCTACACCTTGCAGGAAATGTTGACCGTCAAATCCGACGACGTGTCTGGGCGGACCAAAGTCTATGAAGCCGTGGTTCGGGGTGACGATACATTTGAGGCCGGTATTCCGGAATCCTTCAATGTTTTGGTTAAGGAACTTCATTCCTTAGGTCTGAATGTCGAACTCAAACAACGCAGTTTTTAAGGCCGACTGGCGTTATGCCACCACTGGAAACGGCCTAAAGGAGATTACACGATGAACGAGTTGATGCGGATTTTTGAACCAGCAACTTCAACCCAACGTTTTGACCAAATTCAAATCAGTATTGCGAGTCCGGAGCGGATTCGGTCCTGGTCTTTCGGGGAAATTAAAAAGCCAGAGACCATCAACTACCGAACTTTTAAGCCGGAGCGCGACGGTCTTTTCTGTGCCCGCATCTTTGGTCCGATTAAAGACTATGAGTGCCTTTGTGGTAAATATAAACGCATGAAGTACAAGGGCATAGTGTGCGAAAAATGTGGTGTCGAGGTTACCTTGACCAAGGTGCGCCGTGATCGGATGGGCCATATCGAGTTGGCCGCGCCGGTAGCGCACATATGGTTCATGAAGTCTCTGCCGTCGCGGATTGGTTTGCTGCTTGATATGACCCTCAAGGACCTCGAGCGCGTTCTTTATTTCGAGAAATATGTCGTGTCCGAGCCAGGCCTTACGCCACTGCTGGAAAAACAGCTTCTTGACGAGGAGGAATATCAGGATGCTCTCGACGAGTACGGTGAAGATGCTTTTCAGGCCGGTATTGGTGCGGAAGCCATCCGAGGGATGTTGGAGGTCATTGATCTTGAAGAGGAGCTTGAAACTCTCAAAGTTGATCTGAAGGAGACGAAATCCGAGGCCAAACGTAAGAAATTTGTGAAGCGTCTTAAACTGGTGGAAGCCTTCATTAATTCAGGTTCCCGTCCGGAATGGATGATCCTGGAAGTGGTGCCCGTCATTCCGCCCGAGCTGCGGCCTTTGGTGCCATTGGATGGGGGCCGCTTCGCAACGTCAGATCTGAACGATCTTTATCGCAGAGTGATCAATCGGAATAATCGTCTCAAGCGTCTTATCGAACTCCGCGCGCCGGAGATTATTGTTCGGAACGAGAAACGGATGCTTCAAGAATCTGTCGATGCTCTTTTCGATAATGGTCGCCGTGGTCGTGCCATTACGGGTGCCAACAAGCGCCCCCTTAAGTCTATGTCTGATATGCTTAAAGGCAAGCAAGGCCGTTTCCGCCAAAACCTCTTGGGAAAACGGGTAGATTACTCAGGTCGTTCCGTGATCGTTGTTGGACCGGAGTTGATGCTTCATCAATGCGGCTTGCCAAAGAAAATGGCACTGGAGCTGTTCAAGCCTTTTGTATATTCGCGCCTCGAAAAATATGGGATGGCGACCACCATTAAGGCAGCCAAACGGATGGTAGAAAAAGAGCGGCCAGAGGTCTGGGATATTTTGGAGGAAGTGATCCGGGAGCATCCTGTTCTACTGAACCGAGCACCCACTCTTCACCGTCTTGGAATCCAGGCATTTGAGCCGGTGCTGATCGAGGGTAAGGCTATCCAACTCCACCCGCTGGTTTGCACCGCTTTTAACGCGGATTTCGATGGTGACCAGATGGCTGTGCACGTGCCGCTGTCTTTAGAAGCTCAGTTGGAGTCACGGGTCCTGATGATGTCAACCAATAACATTCTTAGCCCGGCAAATGGCAAACCGATCATCGTGCCTTCGCAGGATATCGTTTTGGGGCTGTATTATCTCACCATGGAGCGTGAAAATGAGCCCGGCGAAGGCATGGCTTTTGCTGACATTAGTGAGATTGAGCAGGCCTTGGACCATGGAGTTGTAACGTTGCACGCCAAGATCCAGGCACGGTTCCACACGGTCAACGAGAAGAATGAATCAATTGTCATTCGGATTGAAACCACGCCGGGTCGGATGATGCTTGCAGACCTGCTTCCGAGAAGCCCCAACATTGATTACAGTGTGGTTAATAAACTTCTCACTAAAAAGGATATTTCTACCGTAATCGATGAGGTTTATCGCCATTGCGGCCAGAAAGAGACGGTCATTTTTGCTGACCGAGTAATGTCCCTTGGCTTTGGACACGCTTGCCGCGCAGGTATTTCCTTTGGTAAGGATGACCTGGTTGTCCCAGACGCCAAGGAAACGCTGGTGAATGAGACGGAACAACAGGTCGAGTCCTATGAGCGCCAGTATCTCGACGGACTAATTACAAAAGGTGAGAAATATAACAAGGCTGTTGACGCCTGGTCTCATTGTACCGATCAGGTGGCCGACGAGATGATGAAAGAGATCTCAAAGATTGAAGCAGGTAAACCGGTCAACTCGATCTTCATGATGGCTGACTCTGGGGCTCGGGGATCGGCGGCTCAAATGAAACAGCTTGCCGGAATGCGGGGCCTGATGGCTAAACCGTCTGGAGAGATCATTGAGACGCCCATTATTTCAAACTTCAAAGAAGGTTTGACGGTTCTGGAGTACTTCAACTCTACCCATGGTGCCCGAAAGGGGCTCGCGGATACGGCGCTGAAAACCGCAAACTCCGGCTACCTTACTCGTCGTCTGGTTGACGTTGCACAGGACTGCATCATTGTTGAGGATGACTGCGGCAGCACGGATTACATCACGGTGGGGGCCGTTATCGAGGGCGGGGATACGATCGTTACGCTGGCGGACCGGGTGCTTGGAAGGACCTTAGCAGAAACTGTTCATGATCCTGAAGACAACTCGGTGCTCCTGCGGCGGAACAAACTTTTAGACGAAGAAGCTGTCGAAAAACTCTCTATGGCTGAGATTGAGTCGGTTAAGGTTCGCTCGGTGTTGACGTGTAACACCAAACGAGGTGTCTGCGCAGCGTGCTATGGCCGCGATCTCGCTCGTGGCACACCGGTCAATCAAGGTGAGGCCGTTGGCGTGATTGCCGCGCAGTCGATCGGTGAGCCTGGCACACAATTGACTATGCGGACATTCCACATCGGCGGTGCCGCCCAGAGAGGTGCTGAGCAGTCCAATATCGAGGCATCCGCTGACGCTAAAGTGAAATTGGTCAACTGTAATGTCGTTAAAAACAGCTCAGGTACCAACATTGTAATGACACGGAACGCAGAGTTGGTTCTAATTGACGACAAGGATCGAGAGCGGGCACGACACCGTATTCCTTACGGCTCCAAACTGCTTGTGAAGGATAAAGCGAAGGTTGTGCGTGGTGAAAAGATGGCGGAGTGGGATCCTTACACACTCCCGATCATCACCGAGAAAGAAGGAACGGCGAATTACGTTGATCTCGAAGAGGGCGTCACCATGCGGGAAGTCATGGATGAAGCCACGGGTATTTCGTCTAAGGTGGTGGTTGATTGGAAGCAGCAGCCAAAGGCTGCTGACCTTCGCCCCCGCATTACCCTTCGGGACAGCAAAAATAAAGTGCTGACATTACCTAATGGTCTGGAGGCCCGGTATTTTATGTCCGTTGACGCTATTCTGAGCGTTGAAAATGGCCAGAAAATGAACGCCGGCGACGTTTTAGCTCGTATCCCTAGGGAATCCTCCAAGACGAGAGACATCACGGGTGGTTTGCCTCGGGTAGCGGAACTATTTGAAGCCCGAAAGCCCAAGGATCACGCCATAATCTCCGAAAACGAGGGCCGGATCGAATTTGGCAAAGACTATAAAAACAAGCGCCGCATCGTCGTTGTTCCGGAAGACAAAGATGAGGAGCCGATGGAATATCTAATTCCCAAAGGCAAGCACATTAGTGTTCAGGAGGGTGATTATGTGGAGCGCGGTGACTCCTTGATGGACGGTAATCCGGTGCCCCATGACATTTTAAAAGTGATGGGTGTTGAGGCGCTTGCCGAATACCTTATCAATGAGATCCAGGATGTTTACCGGCTCCAAGGCGTTCGTATTGATGACAAACATATTGAGGTTATCGTGCGTCAAATGCTCCAGAAGGTTGAGGTTACCGATGGCGGCGACTCGACACTGCTAGTCGGGGAGCTGCTCGACCGTGAGGAGTTCAGCGAAGTCAACGCGAAGGTAAAGGAAGCGAAAGGCAAGGAGGCGAAGGCTATTCCAATGTTGCAGGGAATTACCAAGGCCTCGCTGCAGACGTCTTCCTTTATTTCTGCGGCGTCCTTCCAGGAGACTACTCGGGTACTGACCGAAGCAGCGGTCTCCGGGAAGCGGGACAATCTCGTTGGGCTGAAAGAAAACGTGATCGTTGGGCGCCTGATCCCTGCCGGGACCGGATCTGTCATGAACCGCTTCCGTGCCATCGCGGCTGATCGCGATAAAAAACTTGAAGCAGAGATGGAGGCTGAAACCGCTGCCCTTGAGGCCGCCGTCGCTGAACAAAGTGGTGAAGTCTCAGAAGCGGTGTCGGCAGAAACGGCTGCCGAATAATCCTTTTCAACGAAATTGAGCGAGGGCGCGGCATTGGCCGCGCCATTTTTCTGATGTTTTGCGGAGTAATTTTCATAAATCTCGGAGCCAGCGGGATAACGGATAGATGTTGGCCTGAATATAAGATCGGTAATTACTCGGTGTTGAAAACGTGCCCCAGTTTGCACAATGTTACAGAAATAGCTGAAATTATGGAAAAAAATTCCGTTTAAGCTATTGACCCCTGCGGCTACTAAATTTATATTCCGGGCCTTCCAGAGGACGCAGGTGGTCGCTGTTCCGGCGAGACGATGTGAGCCTCTAAAAAAACGAGACAGATATAGACCCGCAACGGGTAAAGAAATTCCGCCGAGAGCCAAGATGATTGTTTGGCCCGCAAGGGGGGTTTTGCGCATTTAAAAGCCAGCCCAGAGAGGTCGGTTTGAAGGGCATCTGAGCCCGATGCGTGGAATAAAAGGATGAAGGAGTTGGAGAAGGCGCATGCCTACGATAAATCAGTTGATCCGGAAGCCGCGTAAAGCGCCGCTAGTTCGGAATAAAGTGCCGGCTATGGAAGGCTGTCCGCAAAAGAGAGGGGTCTGTACGCGAGTATATACGACGACTCCTAAAAAGCCCAACTCCGCGCTCCGAAAGGTCGCCCGTGTCCGCTTGACCAACGGGTTCGAAGTAACATCATACATTCCCGGTGAGGGTCATAACCTGCAAGAGCACTCTGTTGTTCTGATCCGGGGCGGTCGCGTCAAGGATCTGCCTGGTGTTCGCTATCACATAATCCGCGGCACTTTGGATACGCAAGGTGTTGAAGACCGCCGCCAGCGCCGTTCAAAATACGGCGCCAAACGGCCCAAATAGGCAAAGGATTTAGCTAATGTCCCGCCGTCACGCAGCAGAAAAAAGGGAATTCTATCCCGATCCCAAGCACGGGGATGTGGTTCTAACCAAGTTGATGAATGCTTTGATGCTAGATGGAAAGAAATCCGTCGCCGAGAAAATTGTTTACGGCGCTTTTGATGAAATTGAGCGAAAAGCCAAACAGGATCCCCTTCAAATCTTTCATAGCGCCCTCGAAAATGTGAAGCCTCAGGTTGAAGTGCGCTCCCGCCGCGTTGGGGGGGCAACTTATCAAGTGCCGATGGAGGTGCGCGGCGAGCGAGCGCAAGCGTTGGCGATCCGATGGCTTATCGAAACGTCACGAAAGAGGTCTGAAAACACGATGACAGGCCGACTGTCCTCTGAACTCATGGATGCCGCCGAAAATCGCGGTGCCGCTGTTAAGAAACGCGAAGACGCCCATCGGATGGCAGAGGCCAATAAGGCCTTTGCTCATTATCGCTGGTAAGTCTCTACTTAAGAGAAGAAAACAAAAATGGCCCGCACGACCTCCCTTGATCGTTACCGTAATATTGGCATCATGGCCCATATCGATGCCGGTAAAACGACGACCACGGAACGTATCCTTTATTATACAGGGCGGTCCTACAAAATTGGTGAGGTCCATGATGGCAACGCCACCATGGACTGGATGGAACAGGAGCAGGAGCGGGGCATTACGATAACGTCCGCCGCGACAACTTGCGAGTGGGCGGACCACCGAATCAACATTATTGATACACCAGGCCACGTTGATTTTACCATTGAGGTCGAGCGTAGCCTGCGGGTGCTGGATGGTGCCGTGGCTGTATTTGATAGCGTTGCGGGCGTCGAGCCTCAATCCGAGACGGTTTGGCGTCAAGCAGATAAGTATGTTGTGCCCCGTATTTGTTTTGTTAACAAGATGGATCGTATTGGAGCAGATTTTTATCGGTGTGTTGATATGATTGTTGACCGGTTGGGCGCTACTCCGCTGGTTACCCAATTGCCTGTTGGCGCAGAGGCGGATTTCGCTGGCATTGTAGATCTCATCAAAATGCAGGCGATTATTTGGAAGGATGAAAGTCTAGGCGCGGAGTTTGAATATACAGATATTCCAGCCGACCTTCAGGATCAGGCAGCAGAGTATCGTGAAAAACTGATTGAACTTGCTGTCGAGCAAGACGACAACGCGATGGAAGACTATCTTGAGGGCAACGAACCCGATGAGGGTACACTAAGAGAATGTATACGCCGCGGGACCGTGAATTCAGATTTTGTGCCGGTGTTATGTGGATCTGCATTTAAGAACAAGGGTGTACAACCGCTTCTTGACTCGGTCGTTGAATTTTTGCCAGGACCGACGGACGTGGCCGCCATAAAAGGGGTCAAGGCTAATTCTGAAGAAGAAATTGAGCGCAGCAATTCGGACGACGAGCCTTTCGCGGCTCTGGCTTTCAAGATTGCGACAGACCCATTTGTGGGTACGCTGACCTTCTTCCG
>CAXFCV010000420.1:0-1829 GCA_964000975.1 uncultured Rhodospirillaceae bacterium
GGCTTTGGCATCAACGGGCTGACCGGTGATTACAGCCGAGGCGCGTCCGGCTTTTGGATAGAGAATGGCGAGGTTACTTACCCGGTGAGCGAAATGACCATTGCCGGGAATTTAAAAGACATGTTTTTAACGCTCACCCCCGCAAACGATCTTGTCTTCCGCTATGGAATGGATTCCCCGACCCTTCGTGTGGACGGCATGACCATCGCCGGCAGATAGACCATGGCCGGATTGGGCCGTTAACCAAATCGTGGTAAAATGAAGGCTATAGAAGACAAAAGCCCTGGGGAAATTTAAGTGGTTGAGGAATTGCGTGACTGACACGCCACAACAAGATAACTCGACCTATGCGCTGGTAAAGCGCTTGGTGCGTGAGAGCGTTCGGCCGTATCTCGCATGGATCGCCCTCGCCCTTGTCTGTATGGCTTGTGTTGCCGGCGCAACCGCCGTCAGCGCCCTTTTGATGAAGCCCGTCATTAATGATGTCTTTGTCGCCCGGACAGAGTCGCTGCTGGTCCCCATTGCCCTCGCCGTCATCGCCACATTTGCGGTAAAAGGGATCGCCAATTACGGCCAATCAGTGCTGATGAGTTTTGTTGGGCAGAGGATCATCACGGACACTCAACACCGTCTTTTTGCACATCTCAGTACCATGGAGCTCGGCTTTTTCCACCGCATACCAACGGGAAACCTAATCTCCCGATTTACTATCGATATCAATATGATGCGCGCCGCAGTATCAAATGCCCTCACCGGGATCGGAAAGGATTTCCTCACCCTTATTTTTCTGGTCGGGGTGATGTTTCAGCAAGACTGGGTCCTGGCGTCCATCGCGTTCATCATCTTCCCCATTGCTATCCTGCCCATTGCACGGCTCGGCAGGCGCATCCGAGAGGTGACCGTCAACACCCAGGAAGAGCTCGGTCAGTTTACCACGCTGTTAGAACAGACATTTCAGGGTGCCCGTGTGGTTAAGGCCTACGGTATGGAGGACTATGAAAAAAAACGGGTGCGGAAGATCGCGGAGCGCGTATTCGCTCTCGTCTTCAGATCCGCCCGCATCCGGTCCATGGCAAGCCCAATCATGGAAACCCTGGGCGGGGTTGCCGTTGCACTGGTTATATTTTATGGCGGCTCCCGCGTCATCAACCAATCCATGGATCCGGGCTCGTTCTTTGCGTTCATTACGGCATTATTGCTCGCCTACGAGCCCATGAAACGGCTCGCCAATTTAAACGCCTCCCTGCAAGAAGGTCTCGCTGGCGCCCAGCGGCTATTTGTGCTGTTGGATATGAAGCCGGAAATTCAGGAAAAACCAGCGGCCCGACCCATGGTCATCGCCAGGGGCGGACTTGAGATGGAGAAAGTTCACTTCTCGTATTTGCCCGATCAGCCAGCGATTGATGATATTTCCCTGTCCGTGCCCGCAGGAAAGGTTGTCGCCCTGGTGGGGCCCTCAGGTGCGGGAAAATCGACTATCCTCAACCTCATACCCCGGTTCTATGACGTTAATGCCGGTCGCATTACGATCGATGGGACAGATGTACGGGACGTAACGTTCGCCTCCTTACGAGGCAGTATCGCCCTCGTCAGCCAGGAAATCACCATGTTTGACGATACCGTCCGGGCTAACATCGCCTACGGGCGTCCGAATGCCAGCGAAGATGAGATCTATACCGCGGCAAAGCATGCGGCGGCTCATGACTTCATTATGGACATGCCGGATGGGTATGATACCTATGTCGGCGAGCGCGGCACAAAAGTCTCGGGCGGCCAGCGGCAACGTCTGGCCATTGCCCGGGCCATGTTAAAAGACGCTCCTATTTTAC
>CAXFCV010000421.1:0-2114 GCA_964000975.1 uncultured Rhodospirillaceae bacterium
CGCCGGGACCAGTTCTGATTAAAGTCTTGCAGACAAGCGCCGATCCGAGTACCTCCGGACCAGTCCACCACCTCCTCACCAACTTTGGCCAGGGCCATATCAATATCCTTGTAGCGCAGATAACGGGTCACATTGGTCAACCGGGTCCCGAACAAAAATGTATGAACACGGTCCCTGTCATTGGTCACGGCATGCATGAAATGCAGCATCATACGGGAGTAGCGTTCCATTGAGCCCGAGATGTCACAAATAATTACCAAAGGTGGACGGCGGAGCCGTCGTTCTCGCCGCATAAGAGGGATATACCCCTGCCCCGAGCGAAGCGCCGCGCGAAGGGTACGCCGCATGTCCACTCGTGCCCCGGATGGATTGGGACGGTAGCGCCGCGTCGGAACTTCTGATATGGGCAAGCGCATTTTCTTGATGGCGTTGCTAGCCAGTTTGATTTCGTCACCCGACATTTTTTCAAAGTCTTTACCAGCCAGGGTTTCGCCCGCACTCCAGGTCAGGGCGGCGTCGAACTCGATTTCTTCCTGTTCAATTTCCTGTTGGCTGGTCTCATTATTGGTGGACAAGGCTTCCGCCACCCGGCGTGAGATTTCTTCCGTCTCGGGCATGGTTTGAGAGGATCCAATATCCGGCAGCACGAGCTGCATCATGCGCTCCAGGATTTCCGGATTGCGCCAAAAGATATGGAAGGCCTGATCAAATACTTCCCGCTGATCTCGGCGGTTTACAAATACTGAGAACAGCGACCAGTAAAAATCTTTCCGGCTGCCCAGACCCACCTGCGACACGGCCCGCATTGCCTCGATCACCTGACCAGGCCCAATCGGCAATCCGGCGCGCCGCAACACGCGGCCAAAATGCATGATATTTTCGGCAAGGCGTCCCCCTGCCCCATCATCCGGCAATTGTTCAAGATCCGCGCTGTCCATCGGGTCATGCTCCCGCCGAAGCGAGCTCCGATTTGACCTCTTTTAAAATGCGATTGGCTTCGCTGCCTTCAATTTTCTGGATATCATCCTGGTATTTTAACAATGTCCCCAAAGTGTCGTTAACGGTCTCTGGATCAAGGGACAGGCAATCGAGCTGGGTCAATGCGTGGGCCCAATCGATGGTTTCAGCGACACCTGGTAGCTTGAAGAGGTCCATGTCGCGTAAATTTTGCACGAACCCGACGACTTCAGCCGAAAGCGTTTCCGGCGCGCTCGGCGCTTTCACTTTCAATATTTCAAGCTCTTGCGTGGCACCAGGATAATCCACCCAGTGATAGAAGCAGCGGCGCTTCAATGCATCATGAATTTCCCGCGTGCGATTGGACGTAATGATCACAATCGGGGGCTGCTGAGCAGCGATTGTGCCGATTTCCGGGATGGTAACCTGGAAATCTGACAACACCTCTAAAAGATACGCTTCAAAAGGCTCATCCGTCCGGTCCAATTCGTCGATGAGCAGCACTGGTGATCCGCCCGGCTGTTCCTCCAAAGCCTGGAGAAGCGGCCGTTTGATCATAAAGTCACTGCTGAAAATATCGGATTCCGGGCTGTCCCGATCACGATCACCCGACGCTTCCGCCATCCGTATTTCCAGCATTTGGCGGGAGTAATTCCATTCATAAACAGCCGTTGTTACATCCAGACCCTCATAACACTGCAACCGAAGAAGCTTCCGACCCAATGTTTCAGACAGCACCTTAGCGATTTCGGTTTTACCAACCCCAGCCTCTCCCTCCAGAAATAGCGGTCTCCCCAAACTCAAGGAGAGGTATAAAGCCGTTGAAAGACTTCGATTGGCGAGGTAACGGCCCGACCGCAATAGTGTTTGCGTGGCATCCACAGATGTAGGGAGATCGGTCATAATACAGTCATTTAGTCCATTTACTCACGAAAGCCACGACCATAGAAAACCGCATCATGGAAGTCCATCGCCTTTACTTAATGAGATATCTAAACTCTCAGGATGCCAGGCCTGCGCGACGAGAGGCTGAGGCCCAGGCCTCAATCCGTACCATAAGGCAACATTGTCTAAAAAGATGGTGTTTTGCGACGTTATAGAGATGCCCCGAAGGTTCGTATGTCAAAGGCTACATCGTCGCGAATTTCACGGTAGAA
>CAXFCV010000422.1:0-2460 GCA_964000975.1 uncultured Rhodospirillaceae bacterium
CCAGGAACATCATTGTTGCGACAGCCCACACCTATCTGGGTCTAAAAAAAATACAATCAGACGACCTACGCGCCGGCTTAATACATCTTGATCAGGCACTTGAATTGTTCGCCGATCACTTCCCCGCAGCTCGCCTGCGCTTCAAGGCACGCCACGCCAATGAGGCACGCTACTCTGAAATTTCGGCGGCATTTGACCATGCTGTCAGTTGTTATCCGCCCGTCCTGACTGATTTATTACCCTATGCCGTTTCCACTGAGCTGGGGGCGAACCGTCGAGACGAGGCTCTAGCCCTAATCAAAACCTGGGCCTACTTTATCACCCGTTGCACTTGGCAGGACGGCAAAGAACCAAAAATACCTGAAGTCACCTTTAAAACTGTTCGCGCCTTTTATCCGGAACTCCCAGATCATCTGCGAACGGCATTGGCAAAGCGGTTTCCAGCTGAGTTTGTAAAGACGTAAATTCCTTGCAGGCCATGAAGAGACAACTGAAATTTTCCTTGAGTAAGACTTTTCTGCTATCAAGGTGCCATAGAGTTTTGGCAGTGGATTCAAACGTTGAGCGGAACATTTATAATCACCTCCGGCGCTTATGCGGGACCGGATTTTGTATCGACCTTTGGCCTGCTTCCACCGGCCTTCCTACCGGTCGGCAACCGACGGCTCTACGAATTCCACGCTGAGATAACCGCCAAAACGGATAGCCGGAAACTACTCTCCGTACCCGATGATTTTATGATTGAGGATCATGAGCGGGCCCGCTTAATGGCCTTGGGGTTCGACATTGTCCCTGTCAAAACCGGTATAAGCCTTGGTGCCTCCATCGCTCAGGTCCTCGAGAACTGGGGGGTGACATCGGGCAAACTCGAAATTCTGCACGGGGATACATATATCTTCGGATTACCGACAGACAAAACAGACATCGTATCTGAAGGCACCTCATCCGAATACTATGCCTGGGCGGAACACAGAATTAACCCATCTGGTGAGATTGCGTTTTTTGATGGTCTAATGGTGGGGCAATCTGCCGCCAGAGGTGGAGCACGGCCAGTACTCTCGGGTTATTTCTGTTTTGAGGATGCGGATCTTTACCGCACCGCCCTCTCGGCATCTGACTTTCACTTTATTCCATCGTTAAATGTTTACTCAAAAACGCGGCCGCTACAGCCCGTTCCGACCGGCCGCTGGCTAGATTTTGGACATTTAGACTGCTACTACAAATCCAGAGCAGACATCACTACGGAGCGGGCCTTCAATTCCATGGATATTTCGCGGCGGTCGGCCAGGAAGTCGAGTAATGACGCATTCAAAATGACGGCAGAAACGGATTGGTTTGAGTCCCTCCCCCGAACTTTAAAAACCTTTACACCGCAGTTTTTGGGAACTCATGCGGACAATGGTCAGACAGGCTATGAAACTGAACATCTCTACCTGTCGCCGTTGAGCGATCTTCATGTGTTTGGTCGGCTGCCGACATTCGTCTGGCAGCGCATCTTTCAGTCTTGTGATGCTTTTTTGACTGCATGCCGCGGCCATCGGCCCGCCAACTCTGATTTTAACTGCGAGGGGTTATATCGCGAAAAAACCCTCGCACGCCTGGATCTATTTAGCCAACAATCAGGCCTGAGCCTTTCTGACGGCTGGCGCTATTCCGGTCAACCGATGCCTGGCCTTCGGGATATCGCGGAACAGTGCGTCGAAGCGATCCCCGCTACGTCACAAGATCATCTTCAAATCATGCACGGGGATTTTTGCTTTAGTAATATTTTTTACGACTTCAGGGCCGATACCATTCGGGTGGTGGACCCACGCGGATACGTGGCGGATGGCTATCCCACCATCTTTGGCGACATTCGATATGACATCGCCAAACTGCACCATTCTGTGATTGGCGGGTACGACTCAATCATCTCTGGCGTCTACTCACTAGAGGGTCAAACATCAACCGACCTGATAATCAACTTTCCCCAAACCGTGCACCTTCTGGAACGCCAGGCCGATTTCCGGCAACGGATATTCGGCGGGCTCGGGGTCTCCGACTCGGCCGCAGAACCAATCTCCATCCTCCTCTTTCTCTCTATGCTCCCCCTTCACGCGGATCGACCGGACCGTCAGCGCGCCTTCTTGGCCAATGCCCTGAGATTATTCCAAGAGCTCGACACCTAACGCCATGATCATCATCTTTCCTATGGCGGGCAAAAGCCAGCGCTTCCGCGATGCGGGATATAGCGAGCCTAAATATGAGCCCCCGCTCGCCGGCCAATCAGTTTTCCGTCATGCCGTAGCAGGCTTTTCGCACTATTTTCAGTCCGCCAGATTTCTCTTTGTCCACCTAGAGGGCGCCGGCGCTTTTGTCCGGTCTGAATGCATAGAACTTGGCATTAAGGAATTTGATCTGGTTGAAATATCTCTAAATACGCGAGGCCAGGCGGAGACCGTTCAACTGGGTCTGGAAGCC
>CAXFCV010000423.1:0-3116 GCA_964000975.1 uncultured Rhodospirillaceae bacterium
GAGGGCTATCCTGGACGCCGGTACTACGGCGGCTGCGAGTTTGTCGATGTGGCAGAGGAAATTGCACGTAGCCGCGCCCAGCAGTTGTTCGGATGCGAGTTCGCAAATGTTCAGCCGCATTCCGGGTCCCAGGCAAATCAGGGCGTAATGCTCGCACTGCTAAAACCAGGAGACACAATTCTCGGCATGTCATTGGCGGCCGGCGGACACCTGACCCACGGCGCACCTCCCAACATGTCTAGGAAATGGTTCAATGCGGTACAATATGGTGTCCGCGAGCAGAGCCATTTGATTGATTACGAGGAGGTGGAGGCCCTAGCAGATTTGCACAAACCCCAGATGATCATTGCGGGCGGTTCCGCCTATCCCCGTATTATCGATTTTAAGCGTTTTCGCAAAATTGCGGATCAAGTGGGAGCGATTCTTCTGGTCGATATGGCGCATTTCTCGGGACTTGTGGCGGCTGGCGTCCATCCCAGCCCGTTCCCACATGCACATTTGGCTACCTCCACCACGCATAAAACCCTTCGTGGTCCGCGAGGAGGTCTGATATTAACCAATGATGCAGACATCGCAAAAAAAGCCAATTCTGCCATCTTCCCCGGCCTCCAAGGCGGCCCCCTAATGCATGTGATCGCAGCTAAAGCTGTCGCCTTTGGAGAGGCTCTGCGACCGGAATTCAGTGTTTATGCCCAGAATATTGTCGATAACGCCCGGGTGCTCGCCGCAAAACTGTCAGAGCGCGGATGCAATATTGTGTCAGGCGGAACGGACACACACTTAATGCTGGTCGATCTCCGCCCCAAGGGGGTAACTGGCAAACTAACCGAAGCGAGCCTAGAAAAGGCCGGGATCACCTGTAACAAAAATGGCATCCCGTTCGATCCGGAGAAACCCGCCGTCACGTCTGGTGTCCGATTGGGCACCCCGGCGGGTACCACCCGGGGCTTTGGCCTCGCTGAATTTAATTATGTTGGGGACCTCATTGCTGATGTTCTAGACGGGCTAGCTGAAAATCCGGAAGACAACGGCGAAATGGAACAGGCTGTGCGACAAAAGGTCGAGGCGCTATGCAAAAATTTTCCAATATATGTAGGAACATAGACCCTTATTAAAAGGTCACAACAAGGGGGAGGCCACGACATGCGGTGCCCATTTTGCGGTCACGACGATACTCAAGTAAAAGATTCTAGGCCCACGGAGGACAATGCTGCGATCAGGAGGAGACGCTCCTGCCCGGAATGCGGTGCCCGCTGGACAACTTTCGAGCGCGTTCAATTGCGCGAGCTTACGATCGTCAAAACATCCGGGAAAAAAGAGCCTTTTGAGCGAGAAAAATTGACGCGTTCCCTTAAAATCGCTCTGCAGAAACGGCCGGTTGAAGAGGAGCAGATTGACCGCATTTGCAACAGCATCCAGCGGCGCTTGGAGAGCCTTGGAGAAAACGAGGTTCCCTCCAAGGTCATTGGGGAGATCGTGATGGATGTTCTAGCCGACCTTGATACGGTCGCCTACGTGCGCTTTGCATCCGTTTACCGGAATTTCAGGGAAGCTAAAGATTTTGAGGCCTTCGTTGGCACCCTTGGAGACCAAGAAGATCACTGAACCAGCTCTATTAACACCCCACACAGAATATATGCGGGTCGCTCTCTCCTTAGCTCAGAGGGGGCTCGGGAATACTTGGCCCAACCCCGCCGTGGGCTGTGTTATCGTAAAAAATGATCTCGTCGTGGGGCGCGGATGGACCCAGCCCGGCGGACGCCCGCACGCTGAGAGAGAAGCTTTGGACCGAGCAGGGGAGTCTGCCCGAGGAGCGGACGCCTATGTAACGCTTGAACCATGCTGTCACCAAGGCCAAACGCCTCCCTGCGCCGACGCGCTAATCAACGCGGGCGTCAAACAGGTTTTTGTGGCCGTTATGGATCCTGATTACAGAGTGTCGGGCGCCGGCATATCCAAACTGGAGGCGGCTGGAATTGATGTTACGGCCGGGCTTCTGAGGGAGGAAGCGACAAAAGCCAATTCTGGCTTTCTGAACCGGGTCAAAACTGGCCGACCCAGTTTCACGCTGAAGACCGCGACTACAGCAGATGGCAAGATAGCCACAAAATCTTTGCAAAGCCAATGGATTACTGGCGATGAGGCCCGACGATATGGACATTTATTGCGGGCAACTAATGACGCGGTACTAGTTGGCAGCGGGACCGTGTTGGAAGACGATCCAGAGCTCACTTGCCGCTTGCCAGGACTGTCAAGTGACCGACGGCCGCGTATTGTCATTGATGGCAGACTGCGCGTGCCGCTCACTTCAAAGTTGGTAAGCAGTGCGGACCAAACACCACTCTGGATTGTCACGCTAACCACCCATTCTGCGGACCAAACGTCACCGTATGAGGCTCATGGAGTAACAGTAATTCGTGTCAAAGCCGATGAAGCAGGCCATCCTAGGATACCAGAATGGTCCCTAGAACTAGGACGTCGGGGGATAACGAGAATTCTTGTGGAGGGTGGTAGCACCCTGGCAGGAGGACTGTTGGCGGCCAACTTAATAGATCGGATCACCTGGTTTAGGTCTCCCAAAGTGATGGGTGATGACGGTATTGCCGCTATCTCTGCTCTTGGCGCACACAGAATTGAAGATCTACTTCAATTTCAAACCATTCTTTCCAAGCCGATTGGTCAAGATCGTCTGGATATTCTTGAAAGAACACGTTAAGTCACTTTTATGTTCACTGGTATAATTACAGATGTGGGGTCTGTCCGGTCAGTCATTAAGAATGGCGACTGGCGGTTTGAATTCAACACAGCATATGAGACGGCGAAAATCGACCTTGGGGCCTCCATCGCTTGTTCCGGCTGTTGTCTTACCGTCGTCGACCGCGGCCAGGGCTGGTTTGCGGCCGAAGTTTCGGCGGAGACCATGTCCAAAACGGTCTGCAGCACTTGGGAGAAGGGCTCTCTGGTTAATTTTGAACGCCCCCTGAGAGCGGGAGACGAACTTGGCGGGCACATCGTATCAGGTCATGTTGATGGTGTAGCCACTATTACATCAATTGAACCGGAGGGAGACTCTCTCCGATTTCGGGTCAAGGCCCCGGAAGAACTGAGCTCCTTCA
>CAXFCV010000424.1:0-1621 GCA_964000975.1 uncultured Rhodospirillaceae bacterium
ATGGCCAGTCCGCGCCAGCTGAGCCCCGATTTCACGATAGACCTGGGCCGCCACCGCGATAGAAACGCGAGCGCGCGGGGGCAAATAGCAATAACCTTGGGCACCACTTTTATAATATTTATCGGCGAGTGCGAGAAGTCGTGCGACTGCTGCCGTAACACGCTGATGGTCTGCAGAATGTGCTGACGCAGCGGCGGCACAAATTGCCTCCGGAGAGAGATCAGAGACCCATTCTCCCGGGATATAACGCCGCCCCATTCGCGCATCCTCCAGCACGTCTCGGGAAATATTAGTCAATTGCATGGCAATTCCAAGGTCCACGGCATGTCCCTTTGCCTCGCGGGTGTGGCAATTCAGCACATCACACATAAGGAGACCGACAGTCCCCGCGACTCGATAGGCGTATCTGAGTAAATCCCTCTCGCGAGCCAAGCAGACGGGCCCTTCCGCGTCTCGAACCAATCCGTCCACTAGGGCGGTAAGTACAGGTTTTGAAAATGCAGTCTCATCAAGAAACGCCTGCCATTCTGAGGGCGAATCATCGGGGTATTTTGTGTCTTGCGCAAGCGCGAGTTTTAACTTTGAAAGGCGCGCGGCACCATCAGGGATATCGTCGTCTGCCAGATCATCAAGAACGCGACAAAAGGCGTATAATTGTGCCGCTTTATCTTTGGTACTGCGGGGCAAGAACAGGCTCGCCCAATGAAAACTGCGGCCATTTACCTCGAGAGACTGAGACGCCCTAATTTTTTCGTTGGTATTCATCGGTTATCTGACGCCACGTCAATCTTCCGGTTTGAGTTTTGACCAGACCTCAGATGCCACGGAGCGCCATTTCCTCCTCAGTAATAAGATTCTCAACAACCTTAGCAGAGCATAACACACCGGGTATACCGGCACCGGGGTGCGCACCGGCCGTTGAAAAATACAGATTTGGAATATGTGGATCGCGGTTGTGATAACGAAACCAGGCAGATTGAGAAAAGATAGGTGCAATCGAAAAACCGGCCCCGTGCATTGATCGATAATTCGATTTAAAGTCTTCTGGTGTCATCCAGAAATCGTCCGTTACGGTGGATTTTAGATGCGGCATGATGGTTGAATCGAGCGCTTCTATTATCCGCGAGCGCAACCCTGGACCTTTTTCCTTCCAATTAATCTTTCCCAAGAGGTTGGGAACCGGGCACAGGACGTAGAAACTGTCGCATCCATCCGGCGCAAAACTTGGATCGGTGGCAGTCGGTCGGTGAATATAGAGTGAAAAATCATCGCTGAGTATTTTTCGGTCAAAAATGTCGCTCAACAACTCCTTAAACCTCGGGCCCATCCAAATGGTGTGATGGGCCAGATCTGGGAATGTCTTGCGCGTTCCGAAAAATAGAACAAAGAGACCCATAGAGTATTTATTGAGTGATTCTGGGAGTGGACGTCTCCGTCGTGCAACTGACCCAGGTAACATCTCGCTGTAGACTGTTGGCGGGTCCGCGTTACAAATCACCCGGTCCGCCCTAAAAAAAGTTCCATTCGGACAACGAGCCCCGGTCGCGCGCCCATTTTCGATCAGTATTTCTACGATATCAGTATTTGTAACGATGCTTACGCCGGCCCGCTCCATGAGCCG
>CAXFCV010000425.1:0-8351 GCA_964000975.1 uncultured Rhodospirillaceae bacterium
AATATTGAGGCCTTTAACAAATTTTTCTACCGCGACATCTAATCGCGTATGCTCACTGGATGGATTTTCGATCATCCCGTCCCCTGTAACACCCAAAAGCCATACCTGTTATAAATTTAATTAAGTTTGTACGGCCTGTTCCCAAAGATCAACCTAGAATTGGTTCAAAATAAGAGCAACCCCGAGGGGCGAGCTTTATTATTAACTCTTAGGCTCATTTATAGTTTAGGTCCCGTCTCCTTCCGTGGCGTCAACTATAACGTTTTCCACCTCTCCGGATCCGTCCCGGCGAAAAGCCGCCGCGGCCTGATAATCTTCGCTTTCAAAGCAATTAATGGCATCTTGCATCGTTGGGAATTCGACGACGATAAACCGATTAAAATATTCCGGACCCTCCATGATCTGATATTTACCGCCCCGGGAAAGCGGCTTGCCGCCATACTTCCGGAGAATATCTGGCACCAAGTCGGTGTAGCGTTTGTAACCCTCTGGGTCCTTGACCTTCGAGCGGGCAAGCCAATATGCAGGCATTTAATTTCTCCTTATGAATGTTCCTAGGGCGCGGCTTTACGGCATTGGCATGACTTGATCATTTTCCGGCACGTTCCAGCCAGCCTTCACCGCGGAACGCTGCGCAATCGTTAAGTACCATTTGGTTACGTTAGGATAGTCATTTAGGTCCACCGTTTGCCAGTCGTGGCGGGCGATCCAAGGGAAAATGGCAATATCTACGATGGAATATGCGCCCCCGACAAACCAGTCCCTGTCCGCAAGACGTTTATTCATCACTCCATAGATCCGCTTACACTCGTTGAGATAGCGTTCACTGGCCTCGGCATTCTTTCCCTCACCATAGTGGACAAACGAATGAACCTGACCAAACATTGGCCCTACGCTTGCCATCTGGAACATAAGCCACTGCTGCATGTCCCAATAGTGCGCCTCATCCGTCGGCATCAATTGGCCAGACTTTTTAGCGAGATATTGGAGAATGGCACCGGTTTCCATGAGCGTCATGCCGTTGTCACTGTCGATAATCACCGGGATTTTGTTGTTTGGTGCGATTTTGAGAAAATCGGGATTGTGTTGCTCGCCCTTGCTTATGTTGATGACATGGACGTTGTAGTCCATTCCAATTTCTTCCAGCATGATCGAGACTTTTCGGCCGTTGGGTGTAAACCAGGTATAGAGATCAATCATTGTGTTATGTTCCTTGCGCATTGCCAGCGTGGCTTTGAGGTCATTCTTTTGACAAATTTATGACGAGAGCGGCGGAGACAATAGAGGCTCTCTCTCAGAGGTTCAATGCCGGTGCGTTTTAATACTTACCCCGCATTCTGCTTAGAGAGTAATCGACTGTTTTGGCCAACACCACAATCAACCGAGTGCTGATACGGCTCAGTCGATCACCGCTGTTGCTTCGATTTCCACCAACCAATCCGGATGTACAAGTCGCGAGACTTGAACTGTTGTCGAACAGGGTTTGGTGTCACCAAAAAAGGCAATAACTTCAGGCGCACCATTGGCCACATAGTCATCCGTATTTAGCGTGTAGACATTGATGCGGACTACGTCGGCAGGCAGGGCGCCAGCCGCTTCTAGAGAAATACGAAGGTTGTCGAGGATCTGGCATGTCTGTGCCTTCATGTCTCCCACGCCGACCACGTTTGCGTCTTCATCAAACGGGACGGTGCCTGCAATATGGACAGTGGTAGTGCCGGTTGAGGTAACGACCTGGCTGTAGATGCCTTTGTTTGGCGTATACATGCCGTCGGGGTTCATCCGATTGAGGGCCATTGTCTTTTTCTCCTGTAATAAATTAAAGGCTCACGAGCCGCCAGTTTGTTCCTTATACCATTCATAAACTTGTTCGCCTGTCCACATCAGGACATCAGGTTTGGATGTGATATGTTCGTAAACCTGCTCCACATATTTGGAGCGATGAGGAACGCCAGAAATATAAGTATGCATACTGATACCCATAATCCGGGTGATATCCGTCGATTCTTCATACAATCGGTCAAAATGATCAATGCATTTGGTTGCAAACTCTTCCGAGGAATGATGATGCAGTGCCATCATAGTGATGTCATTGGTTTCCACGGGATAGGGGACCGAATACATTTTACCGGCGTTGACTTTCAACTCCAACGGTTGGTCGTCCAGAGGCCAGTCCGCGACATATTTAATGCCTTCTTCGGCCAGGATATCCAAAGTCTCCATGGTTTCGGTGAGGCCCGGGCTCTCCCACCCCACAGGTGGCTTACCAGTATAGTCGCGAATGGCCTCGACGGTAGAGCGGATATGCTCTCTCTGGTCTGAGAGCTTGTGCATGGGGCCTTGGATGTATCCGTGGCCCATGAATTCCCAACCTTCTTCCCGCGCATATTCGACAATTTGAGGGTAACTCTCGATGATAATCCCGTTCATGGCCAGGGTTGGCGTTACACCATATTTTTTGAACATGTCACGTAAACGCCAAAATCCTACCCGGTTTCCGTATTCGTGCCAGGACCAGTTAGGTACGTCCGGCAAGAGCGGTTGCCCCATGGGCGGTGGAAGAATGGTTCGGGGCTGGGCTTTGGTGGAACCCCAATGCTCCACGTTCATAATGGTCCAAACTGCCATACGTGCGCCACCGGGCAGTGTTAGATCCGGCCGGTCCGTGATGGGCGAATAGGTTAGGCGGTCCCGCGGTGTTTCGATCATCTTTCTAGTCCCTATCCCGTTCGTACCCAGCATATTCCTCCAGCACCCGACACACGGAAGCAGTATCTAAGCCGTGCATGCCCTTGGCGAGCCCGGACTGATAGACATCTCGCCCTGCTGTGAATAGCGGTGTTGGGCAATTCAATTCCGATGCAAACTCGCCGATTGTGGTCATGTCCTTCAGCCATACTTCCATCTTCATCGTTGCCTTTGAATAATCATCCTCTACCATCATTGGCGCGCGCAGTTCGAATATTCGAGAGTTGCCAGCCCCCACCTTAATAACATCGAAAATCGTTTGCGGATCTAACCCCGCCTTCATACCCAAAACCATGGCTTCGGCAGACGCGACGTTATGTACATGAACCAAGTGGTTGGCTACAAATTTCATTTTACTGCCGTTGCCGAATTCACCCACATAAAATGCATAATTGGCGAAGCCCTTAAACACTGGCTGGCATTTGTTAAAGGCATCTTCCGAACCACTTCCATAGACAGAGAGATCCTTATTTACAGCCTGCGCCCCTGTGCCGCTGATGGGGCAATCCAGCATGATAGTACCGACGGCTTTCAGCGCATCATGTCCGGCCTGTTTTTCAGCAATAGGAAAAGTCGAGCACTCAATAACGATCAAACCGTCCTTTGCGGCCGCTGCGAGACCATTCTCGCCCGTCATCACTTCATGGAAAGCTCTCACTGTCGGGAGCGACGTGATCACCACATCTACCCGACTTGCTACATCCTCGGGAGAGACGCCTGCTTGGCCGCCCAATTTGACAATGCTCGTAACATTGTCCTCAAGGATGTCGAAGCCGGTAACTGTCTGGCCATCCGCCAGTAAGTTGCGAGCAAACGATCCTCCCATGATGCCAAGGCCGATAACACCTACCGATAAGCTCATTTCATTCTCCTGCGTAACTCATATGTCATTATATATAATTCCAGGCCTTTCATTTGGCAGTCGCACAATCTTACCGGTGGTGTCGACGGTGCAGGGGAAAATGAAAAAATTTTCCCGGGGTATCTCACCCCATCGATTAGCGGTGCGTTACCGGCCTGCATTATAAAAATCCTCGTTTCTTTACACGCCACCGAGCGGGCTACCCAGCCGGTCACGGGGTGTGCCCAGAACACGTTCTATTCCAAGTGCAATGGCAATCAAGTCCTCTTCTCGGTTGGGGCGGGCTATGAGCTGCAGACCTACCGGCATGCCCGCCCGATCAAGCCCTGCCGGCAATGTTACAGCGCAAATACCCAACACATTACCTGGCATGGTATTGCTAAGGGACAAGAGGTTCTTGGATTTGTACTCTTCTGGATCCTCAACATCGGAGAGACGCGGGGGCGTGATGGGGGCCGTGGGTACCGCTAGCACATCGACGGCTTCTAATTTGGCATGTACCGATGCGGATAGCTCCTGAATGCGGTAAAGTGCCCCGTGGTAGTCAAGCGTCTTGGCCTCCAGGGCAGTTTCCATGCGGACCCGGACATTAGGGTCCAGACTATCGATCCACGCCGGCAGTTGGGACTGCAGAAAGGCATACCCCTCTGACGCCACGATGGCTCCCTCGCCCCAGACCTGAATAGAGGCTGCGGCCTCGGGTAGTGGTAACTCGAGAGAGGCAGCGCCAGCGGTCACCAATTCGTCAATGGCATTTTCCACCACTGCACCCACGTCATCCTGGCAATAATCCCAGAAATAGTCGCGCGTAATGCCAATTTTCAGTCCGGTGACGTCGCGGGGCGCAATCATCGGCAAGCCTGCTGCTCGCGCAGCGGGATCAATAGCCGAAAATCCGAAAGCAATGTCTGTCATACTCTTGGCAAGAATGCCCGGCGTGTCGAAGCTCGTGCTGAGGATCGTTATGCCATCTGTGGACCAGCGGTCTTTGGTGGTCTTGAGACCGACATTTCCCGTATAAGACGCCGGCACTCGGACTGACCCGCCTGTGTCGGTCCCAAAGGCGATTGCAGCAGAACCCTCATGCAGACTGACACCCGCGCCACTGGAAGATCCGCCGGGCGCGCGATGATGTTCCATATCCCAAGGGTTTCGGGGTGTGGGCCAATGGGGGTTCGTGCCAACGCCGCCGAATGCAAACTCCACCGTATGTGTTTTCCCAGGGACGACTGCGAGTTGTTTGCGAATGCTGGCGACCACTGCACCGTCCTGTTCCCATTCCGGTGGCAGGGCTTTGGGGGAACCCGCGAAGATCGGAAAGCCGGCGGCGCCATAAATATCCTTTACCGAAAATGGAATCCCCTGGGCTGGTCCGTGGTCCTGACCGGCAATGAAAGCCGCATCGGCCGCCTCGGCTTGTTGACGTGCGTAATCGGCATTCCACGTTTTATAAGCTCCGAGTTGCGCATCCCATTTTTCGTGGCGCGCTATCGCCTCCTCAGTGAGGTCGCGAGCGTTGAGCGTTCCGTCCCGGAGCGCCGCCGCAATTTCCGGCAGGTGCCGGTTCATCCAATTTGACATTTGCTGTCCATAGGAGCTGTTTTGGTTTTTATTTTTATACTTCCAGATACTAGGGAGCCCACATCCCTGGAACAAGAGAGCAGTTGATCATTAAAATAGGCGGCCTTAGACTGCCGTTAAACCCGATTAATAAGGTCGTGAAATTACAGGAGGTTTCATTATGGCAACCAAAGCAAAAACAAAAAACGCGGCAGCAAAACGGAGCCCATCGCGTAAAAAGAAAGGACTGACAAAGCGGGATGTTCTAAAAAAATGTAAGGAACTGTCCAATTGGGGGAAATGGGGTAAGAACGATCAATTAGGTGTTCTGAATTACATCACCCAACAGGACATTGTCGAAGCCTCAAAACTGATTAAGCGCGGAAAAGTGTTCCGGCTTGGTCTAAATTTAGATGAGAACGGACCCCAAAATGGGCTCTTCGGCGGCCGCTGGAACCCAATGCATCATATGCTGGCGACTGGCACGGATGCAGTGCAGGGTATTCAGGATCCGTTGGTAGGCATGCGCTATGCGGACGATTTCATCAACCTGCCAACACAATGTGCAAGCCAATGGGATGCACTCGCGCATGTTTTTGTCGAAGACAAAATGTGGAACGGGTATCCGGCTAAGCTAGTTGATGCCCGAGGCGCTCATAAAAATGGTATTGAGCACTTCGCGGATAAGATGGTGGGCCGGGGCGTCCTCTTGGACGTAGCACGTTATAAGAAAAAGGCGCGTCTGGCCGACGGCTACGGCATTACGGTGAATGATCTGGAGCGGACGGCCAAAGCGCAAGGTGTGGAGGTGCGCAGGGGTGACTTTGTCATTGTAAACACTGGTCAAATGGCCGACTGTCTGGATCGCGGTGACTGGGGCGGCTACGGCGGAGGCGATGCACCGGGCCTGGCCTTTGAAACTGTAGACTGGATACATGAAAAAGAAATCGCCGGCATCTGCTCCGATACTTGGGGTATCGAAGTTAGGCCAAATGAGACAGTTGACGGCACCAACCAGCCCTGGCACTGGGTAACTATCCCCTGTATTGGCATCGTCCACGGTGAAATTTGGTACCTACGTGAGTTGGTGGAAGACTGCGCCAAAGATGGTGTTTATGAGTTTTTCCTCTGTGCACCGCCGCTTGTCATCACCCGTGGTACCGGGTCGCCAATTAATCCGCAAGCCATCAAATAGAACATCGGGAATTTTCGCCATGGCCCGGCAATTTGCCGATATTTCCATGAATCTGGAAAAGACGTGGTATCTGATCCACCGGGCTATGGTCCCCATATTGACTATCTGACCCACGAGGATACAGCCAATGATGTGATGGCTTTTTTTTCGGGCCTCGAAAAAGAGGATTTGCCGGTCGGCGAGGGGTGTGCAATCGAATGGATTAAGGTAATGGCCCACAATGGGACCCATCTGGATGCGCTCTATCATTTTCATTCGACCATGAACAAGGGCGAGCGGGCGGTTACGATTGATGAAGTGCCGCTAAATTGGTGCTTTCGGTCCGGCGTTAAACTGGATTTTCGCCATTTCAGCGATGGCTATGTGGTCACGGCGGATGACGTGGAAAACGAATTTAAACGTATTGGCCACATGCTCCAGCCCCTTGAGATCGTGGTGGTCAACACGCCCGCTGGTGATGCCTATGGCAGTGAGAGATATGTTGCATCCGGGTGCGGCATGGGCCGGGACGCCACAATGTTTTTGCTTGAACAAGGAGTTCGGGTCACAGGAACCGATGCCTGGAGCTGGGATGCTCCCTTTGTTCATACCAAAGATAAGTACGCGGAAACAGAGGATGCGTCCCTTATTTAGGAGGGGCATAGGGCCGGTATGGAGATAGGATATTGTCCCCTTGAGAAACTTCACAATCTCGATGCCCTGCCGGGGATGGTTTTGAGATTGCATGTTTTCCCGTAAAAATCCGTGGCGCGTCGGCGGGTTGGACGCGGGCGGTGGCTATTTTTGACAAATAATTTGCTCACATCGCAGGGCGTTAAATCTGGATTGTAAATTTACGGCCTCGCGTGCAAGACATTGTTGTTAATGCAGTATCTTTCAGCTAGTGCAAATAGGCTCCGCCCGTTTCGGTCAATGGCTTAACTTTGAACTCCTCCCATCGCCGTCCATACGGTCTCTCCTGTCATGGGCATATCGATATGTTTAATGCCGAGGCCAGCGAGGGCATTTACTACGGCGTTTACTACGACCGGCATGGCACAAGCTGCACCGACCTCACCGGCACCCTTGGAGCCAATGGGGTTGGTATCTGTGAGCGTTGGGTGGTCGATAAGTTCAAAGGAACAAAAGTCACTGGCTCGCGGCATGGCGTAATCGAGAAAAGAACCGGTTAGCATCTGACCGGATTTAGCATCATATTGAATGCCTTCCATGAGAACCTGTCCGGCACCTTGACCTATCCCCCCGTGTATTTGGCCCTCTAACAAAAGCGGATTTATCACTTGGCCAGCGTCGGTAACAGCGACGTAGCGTACGATTGCCACCCGTCCTGTTTCCTTGTCAACTTCCACCTCGCATACATGGGTTCCGCTCGGGAAATTATTTGCGGTGCCTTGAAAGTCCCCATTGACAGAGAGGCCACCTTGAAGCTTCTCGGGCAAACCTTCTTTATGGGCCGCAGCCGCGACTTCTCTCCAAGACAAGCGGCGGTCTGTGCCGGCAATTTGAAAGCGGCCATCCGCGAACTCAATGTCTGCCGCGGCAGCTTCCAACTCATGACCCGCAACGGCCTTTGCTTTTTCAATTATTTTCTCTGAGGCGACGTGGGCAGCACTGGCACCAACGGAGGAGACGCGGGAACCGCCCGTTCCATTACCCTGAGCCATTAGATCTGAGTCTCCCTCGTAGACGGCAATTTGGTCCATATCTATAGCTAGCTTATCGCTCACCACCTGGCGGTACATGGTGGGGTGGCCCTGTCCGTTTTCCGTGGTGCCGGCAAAGACGTCGACTTTGCCGTCCGTATCGAGCGCGATGTCAACAAATTCCTGCCCGCCACCCGCGGCACCTTCCACATTGTTGGCGAGACCAAGACCTCGGTATTTGCCGTTCTCCTCGGACCGGGCGCGGCGCGCGACGAAGCCTTCAGCATCAATTAGGCGAAGTGCCTCTTCAAAGTCGAGGGCGAAGTTACCGCAGTCATAATTG
>CAXFCV010000426.1:0-4043 GCA_964000975.1 uncultured Rhodospirillaceae bacterium
CTTGTCCTTAGGGTCCCAATCACCTTTGCCCTCGGAATGTCTGCGGCTCTGGGTCTCCTAACTTTCTTCTCCTGGCGCCCCGGCGACACATTTGACCTCGAACGTGGCCTCGGCCCGACAATCTCCCTGTTGGGTTCCACCCCTTTCGAGTTTATCCATAACTATCCTTTGAGTATGATACCGCTTTTTATTGGTTTGGGTCACGTCGCCTACCACGCGAGGATTACGACGGATATCTATGACGCCATCCGCGTTTGGTTGGCTCGTCTGCCGGGTGGGCTCGCTATGGCATCGGTTATCGGGTGCGGTGGGTTCTCGGCTATTACGGGCTCCAGCGTGGCATGTGCCTCTGCCATGGGCCGGATCGCGGTACCGGAAATGCTACGTTACGACTATAGCCCCAAGCTCGCGACCGCCTCAGTGGCGGCGGGCGGCACGTTAGGGTCTCTCATTCCCCCAAGCATTCTTTTTGTAATCTATGCAATTTTTACTGAACAGTCGGTCAAATCGCTCTTCATCGCCGGCATAATCCCCGGCATCCTGTCCTTGGTCGGATACCTGATCACTATCTACGTTTGGGCGCGCATGCGAGAGACTGATGCTCCGGCTCCTGATTTTGAGATTTCAACAGAAGACCGATGGGGAGCGGTTCTGAAGATCTGGCCGGCGGCGCTGTTGCTAGTTATCGTTATCGGTGGAATTTTTTTTGGCGTCTTCACACCGACGGAGGCGGCGGCGGTTAGTTTTGCCACCGCCGTGCTAATTGGCTTTACCACCGGCCGGCTATCCTTGAGTGACTTTATACTGTCCTTGAAGGATACCGCCTTTCAGACCTCCATGATTTTCGCTATTGCGATCGCCGCCAAAATTTTTGTGGCCTTTCTCTCTCTTACTCAATTTGCGCCCGCGATGTTGGATGTGGTCCTAGACACGGGCGCATCCATCGTTCTCGTTCTAATAGCCATCATCTTGCTTTACCTGATCCTCGGTATGTTCCTGGACTCTATTGGAATACTGGTCCTTACCTTGCCGCTCACCGTTCCGTTGATCGAGGGCTATGGGCTTGACCTGATCTGGTTTGGCGTCGTGGTCGTCAAACTCTTGGAAATTGGCCTGATCACACCCCCAATTGGGCTTAACGTCTTCGTTATCAATGGCGTCACGCCCAACAAGGTACTCATTGAAGACATCTTCTACGGCGTTGCCCGATTCCTCTTGCTCGACGGCTTAGTCTTATGTCTGATCGTCTTAGTGCCCGCTATTTCCTTGTTCCTACCGAGACTTTCCTGACAAAAATGAAGTTCCGAAATATCGTTATTTTGGTGAGGCTGGTTTGAGGCCTGGGATCACTTTTGTAATAAAGGCTGATTAAGAGAAGCTTGAAGTGAGGTGCCGATTGGAAGGCTAATGGAATTTTTTATCGTCGTAATTCAATAGTTTAACCAAAGAAGTGCTTGAGAAGTGGTGCCCAGGAGAAGACTCGAACTTCCACGACCTTGCGGCCACTGGCACCTGAAGCCAGCGCGTCTACCAATTCCGCCACCTGGGCATCGCTCTTATTCAATGCGAAAAACTGCGGCACCGTTCAAATCAGTACCTCGCCAGAGAGGGGAGGTGGTACCCCCCCAGCCCTTGATCTGTCAACCGCCAACGTCACGGCGCCTATCGTATTGCTTTACTGGAAATACAGTACACACACCCCAGCGGGAGAAATCGGGTGCTCAAGGACGGCAAAAAATAATTGGTATCTTGTGTGAGAAGAGACGGCACTTTATCTAACATATAACTCTGATCTTAATTTTGTGACGCCTTGGAGATAATACGATGTCTCAGAGAATTGTAACGGTATTCGGCGGCTCCGGTTTTATCGGGCGCCATGTGGTCCGGCGTCTTGCAAAGGAGGGTGCGCAGGTTCGTGTCGCGGTCCGTGACCCCGAGACGGCCAATTATTTGCGCCTTATGGGAGGAGTCGGCCAGATTGTACCCGTGCCCACCGACATCAACGATCCCGCGTCCGTCGCGCGTGCCCTCCAAGGCGCGGACCAGGCCGTGAATTTAGTGGGCATTCTGTTTGAGGCCGGAAAGCAGCGTTTCCAGCAGGTGCACACGGATGCGGCGGCCAGTATCGCGGATACGTCGAAGACGGCTGGCGTGCGCGATTTGGTGCATGTATCCGCCATTGGCGCCGATGTAAAATCGGATGCCCTCTATGCGAAGACCAAGGGCTTGGGGGAAGTGGCGGTAAAAAAGGCCTTTTCCGGGGTGACAATATTGCGGCCTAGTATCGTTTTTGGTCCTGAGGACGGATTTTTCAATCTTTTTGCTGGCATGAGCCGCCTGGCACCGGTCCTTCCTGTTTTTGGTTGTCCGGCCTGGCCCAAAGTATCCGTGTTTTCTGACAAGGGGTTGATTGATGTTGACTTTTATGGGGATGGCGGCACCAAGTTCCAACCCGTCTATGTTGGGGACGTGGCCGATGCCGTGATGAAAGCGTTGGAGTCGCATGAGACTGCTGGCAAAGTTTATGAGCTCGGCGGGCCTAACGTATACAGCAGCGAAGAGCTTATGGCGCTTATGCTGCGGATAATAGGACGCCGGCGAATTCTCCTGCCCATCCCGTTTTGGGTGCTGAACATCATGGGGTTTTTTATGGAAGCCCTCCCAAAACCGTTCATTACGCGTGATCAGGTGAAGCTTCTGCGACGAGACAATGTGGTTTCCCGACGCGCAAAAAAATTACAGGATTTGGGGATAGCGCCCACGGCGGCGGAATCTGTTCTGCCGACTTATCTGGCCAGGTTCCGAATCCCCCGGCGCAATAGCGTGGCGAAGTCATAGACGGTCTTGAAGCGATTGGGGGACCAATTTTTGAGGACGCAACAGTCCTATCGATGATTTTAGTATCTAGTAGCAGCTATTAAAGTGGGGAAAATCTCGCCAAATACCAGGTGACCAAGCTCCTCTGGGGCGCGCGTTACTGACGGTTTGCGGCGCGTGTTTTCCGCTCCTCGGCGGAAATATGGTCAATAATAGCCGCATAAACAGCCCTGAGGCCCATGGCCTCGCCGCCCTCGGGTCGGCCCGGGCGGGCTCCAGCATTCCAGGCCATTAAATCGATATGCGCCCAAGAAACCGTCGGTTCGACAAATTCCTGCAAGAACAATGCCGCGGTGATGGCGCCGCCAAACCCCGTGTCTGGTGCATTGGTGATGTCGGCTGTTTTGCCTGCAATAAGCCGGCGGTATCCTGGCCAAAGGGGCAGTCGCCACATAGGATCCTGTTCTGTGGTCCCCGCCCTTAAAATACGCTCCGCCAACAGGTCGTCATTGCTGAACAGCGCGGGTAGTTCGGTGCCCAGCGCGACCCGGGCCGCCCCAGTGAGAGTGGCGAAATCGATGATCAGGCGCGGTTTTTCGCGGGCCGCTTCGCTAAGAGCATCGGCCAGGATGACACGGCCTTCGGCGTCAGTATGGCCAATCTCGATGGTTTTGCCACTTCGTGAGGTAATCACATCCAAGGGTCGGACCGCGTTGCCCGCAATGCTGTTTTCCACTGCCGGAATAAGCACCCGAAGCCGCACACGGACCTCGGCAGCCATAAGCAGTGCGGCAACGCCCAGAACATGTGCTGCGCCGCCCATGTCCTTTTTCATCAGTTTCATACCGGCCGCCGGTTTAAGGTCGAGGCCGCCGGTGTCGAAACAAACACCCTTTCCAACCAGTGTAACCTTTGGGTCCCGGGGTCGTCCCCAGGTCATGTCGAGCAGGCGCGGCGCATCGTCACTCGCCCTTCCAATGGCGTAAATGGCGGGGAAATTTTTTGCCAAAAGCTGCTCGCCGCGCAGGGCCTTGAACGTAGCCCCGTGTTGCCGCGCAAGGGCTCGGGCAGCTTTTTCCAATTCACTTGGCCCCATGTCGTCGGCCGGGGTATTGATCAGATCGCGGACCAGGAATGTTGCCTCCATGGCCCGGGTGACATGGGCCGTGTCGCAGCCTTTTGGCCAGCGCAGTGATGTCTTCAATGCTACGGGTTTGCGATAGGTA
>CAXFCV010000427.1:0-2017 GCA_964000975.1 uncultured Rhodospirillaceae bacterium
AAGCGCCGGCTTAGCAATGGACGCAAGATTGCTCTCCAAATGCTCAAGGCTGCTTGTACCAAACAACACAACATCCGCGCCGTCAGTGTGGCGGGCGTATCGGTAGCAGGCGTCAATCACGCTGTCGGCGCCATCTGGATGGAGGAGAAATTCCAATGGATTGGACGCACCCTTAAGCGTCGAAGGTAATTGGCCAGAAGCAACCAATTCATCGACATCCCTCTTCAATCTGCCAGGCTCGCTGAAGAGCGTCCGAACGGCGAACATAATCAACGTTCCAATACCCCGATCTTGGGTCAGCGGAAAAAGAGCCCGCCGGGCAGTTTGGTGCATAAGGTGAAATGCCACCATGAATACGTCAAAGCACCCCTCGTCAGCGGCACGCATCAGAACCTCGTGACCAGGGTCAACAGTCGCGAGTTCTGTGATTCCCAGGTGACGGAACTTGCCTTTATCCTGTTCCTTCCTTATGGCCGGCACGACATCCTCCATCACATAGCTGTAATATTTTGGGTGAACACCGTGCAGGTGAAAAATATCAACGTACTCAAGATTCAGCCGCTGAAGCGACTCATTCAGCCCGGCAATTATTGTCTCGTTGGAATGAATTTCCCCGTCCCAAGCAGGATGATACTTTGTGCTAATAACCACGTCGTCCCTGGCAACACCTTTTATGCCCTCGCCGACGGCTTCTTCGGTGCCATAAGAATTAGCGGTATCAATGAAGTTAACACCAAGTTCTAAGGCACGCCGGACCAAGCTGACAGCATGTGCCTTGTCCTTTCCTCTCCACAATCCTAATTTTGAATTGCCGCCGCAGCCCAAGCCAGCAACGCTGACATTCAAACTGGTTCTACCGAGTTTCACATAGTCCATCTGTCAATTCGGGCGAGAAATATTAATTCCGATAACACTCTAAAAGTAACCTCGCTCCTCCATACTCATAAGAGATACAGTTAGAACTTGGATCGAACAAGCGGGGCAAAACGAAGCGAGAAAAAGATGCTCAAACTTTATTACTTCCATGGTGCTACTTGTGGCCTAAAGGCACGCCTGACCCTCGCCGAAAAAGACGTTGAATATACCCATGAGGTGGTAGATCGGCCCTACCTGCGCACCCCTCAATACAAAAAATTAAATCCGAATGCTGTGGTGCCGACACTAATCCACGGACCTAATGTGCTGATCGAGTCTTCGATCATAATGAATTATGTGGACGATGCGTTTGATGGGCCTGAACTCAAGCCTGATCTGCCAATTAACCGGGCGCAGATGGCTATGTGGCTAAAAAACGCAGACGAGGTATATCTGCCGTCTCTGGGAACACTGACATATACGGTCTCTATGCGGCACGAGATTCTGGAGAAATCCGAGGCCGAAAGACAGGAATATCTCGAGGGGATCCCAGTTATGGCCGCCCGGGAACGCAGGCGTCTGGCTTTGGAGTTGGGGTTTGAGTCACCAAGTTTCTCCCCGGCCTTATTTGAGCTGGACCGCATGCTGGACGACATGGAGTCTTCTTTGGGCCAATATGAGTGGTTAGCAGGCGGGAGTTATTCTCTCGCGGATGCCGCTCTCACCCCCTTTGTGGAGCGATTAGACGAGCTGAATTTTACCGCCATGTGGGAAGGCTCACGGCCCGCAGTTACCGATTGGTGGGACAGGATCAAGACCCGTGAGTCCTACGATCGGGTTTTGGGAGCAACACCTAATCCCGAAAGACCCCAACACAGGGAAAAAGGAAGTCAGGCCTGGACAAGGATCAAGGAGATGTTGACGCGCCACTGATGATGCCGAAAATACTTTGCAAATTAAATTGTAAAGGGCGAGCACATGAAACTGGCCACCTTCCGGAATTCTGACGATAGGGATAGACTTGGTATTGTTCTAAGCAACGATCGCAAACTACTGGATATTCAGGCTGCTCATGAGCTTGAGACCGGGGCACCGAACCCAGCTCTTTTCTCGCTCCAAGCGTTCATCGAAGGTGGCGAAAGCGCCCTGGAACTTGGGCGGG
>CAXFCV010000428.1:0-1662 GCA_964000975.1 uncultured Rhodospirillaceae bacterium
CCTAGACACGGTCCTGGCCCTTGGTCAACACGCCCAGGAAATCGGCGCAGATTGGATAATTGTCCATGCGCCGCCACTATATTTCCATCAAAATGTCGATACAGTTCTGCATGAGTACTATGACCACATCGCGGGCAAACTCGACATCGGCATCGCGCTGTGGCACCAGCCTGACTATAACTATGTCTTGGAACCGGAGGCCTGCGCGCAATATGCAGATATCGAAAATGTTGTCGCCATAAAATATAGCGTGGATCGGGAGCGTTATTCCAAACTCACGGAGATGACCCGGGGCAAGCTTATCGTCAGCACGTCCTCAGAAGACCTCTGGCTGGAGAATATTTTAGAACTGGGCTGGCAGGTGTATCTATGCTCGTCCCCTCCCTACTTAATGCAGACGAAGTTTGATCAGCGCATGAACGAGTACACTGAACTCGCCATGACAGGTAAGGAAGCGGATGCCCGCAAAGTACGTGATAGCCTAAACCCGGTCCGCGAAGCTCTTAGAGCCACCCGCCCGGCAGACAAACCCCAAGCTCAGCAGAAATACTGGCAGGAACTGATTGGTCAGGTCGGCGGTTCCGTCCGTCGACCCTTGCTAAACCTTACCGAAGAAGAAAAGGCCACCGTCAAACAGGCGCTTGATTCTTGTGGCCTGCAACTGACCGCTCCAAATACTGTGGCATAACGCGGCAGGATCGGAACATTATTTTTTTGGCGCCGCGACGGCAGGCGATTTAAAACCGGACTCTTTTTGAAATTCGACGGTTGGTATAAGTTAACACCGGCGGGTTCGCAATTATTTCTGCAGACTCTATAACACGCCGCCCGGCATCACGAGACTTTTGCGAGCTTTTGGATGGCGTTATGCTTACATCTGTTGCAGCCACCCTGAATTCTTAACAGCGATATTATCGATAAGTTCTCCGCAGGATAAGCCCATGCAAATCTTCCGCAACAAAATCGGATTAGTCGTCACGGCAGCTGCCACCACCTTGATTGGATGTCTCTGGATAATGACGTCGCAGGTTGACCCCATCCCGACGCACCCTGGCGCGGGACCGGAACGGGTGGGACAGATGCAATCATTTGCGATGACCCCGAGCCTGCGGCCTCGGCTCACAGTCGGCTGGAAAGATGCCAGCGGACAGGAGGTCTCGCTGGCGGCCTTCAGAGGTAAGGTCGTGATGCTGAACTTTTGGGCTAGTTGGTGCTCGCCATGCCTCAGGGAATTACCATCGATCAATAGGTTGCAGGCCCGATTGGGAGGCGATCAGTTCACCGTGGTCGCCCTCAATGTAGATCGCGGGGGCAAATCCGTCGCCAGCCGGTACACTCGCCGACTGAAACTGGACAAACTTGCTCTTTACGTAGACCAGGACAACAACGCCGCAAAATCCATGAAACTACAAAATATGCCTACGACCATTATCTTTGATTCAAAGGGCCGGGAAGTCGGCAGATTAGTAGGAGCGGCTGAATGGGATACGGAAGAAGCCGTCAATTTGCTTAAATGGTTTATCGACAACCCAGGTTACGCGGGTAACTTACCCCCTAGAGCTAACTCATAGCGGCAGCCTGTCCCGGACCAATGGTTGGACAAGTTAAAAAGCCGCGCATCAAAGAACTTTTTGATCTCTGCTGAAAGTGCTCCGATGCGAG
>CAXFCV010000429.1:0-4544 GCA_964000975.1 uncultured Rhodospirillaceae bacterium
CTTCAAAAAGTTGACCACATGTTCTACTTCCTCGTCCCTGATAAAGGGGCCGTGAACTCGAGTGATTTGGCCGCCGCCCGCCATATATAGCATGTCGCCTTGGCCCAGAAGCTGCTCTGCCCCCTGTTCGCCCAGAATGGTCCGGCTGTCAATTTTAGAGGTAACCTGAAAGCTGATTCGCGTCGGGAAGTTCGCTTTGATTGTTCCTGTGATGACGTCCACCGAGGGTCGCTGGGTTGCCATAATTAGATGTATGCCTGCTGCCCGTGCCATTTGTGCGAGACGTTGGATGGCAGCTTCAATATCCTTCCCTGCAACCATCATCAAATCCGCCATCTCATCGACAACGATGACGATTAACGGCAGGGGGTCCATGCTCAAAGGTTGGTCCTCGTAAACCGGATTTCCTGTATCATCGAAACCGGTTTGCACCGTTCGGGTGAGATCTTCTCCCTTCTTGCGGGCTTCCGCGAGACGGCTGTTATATCCGGTTATGTTCCGAACCCCCATTTGAGACATGAGCCGGTAGCGATCCTCCATTTCTCGCACGGCCCATTTCAATGCCACAACTGCCTTGGAAGGGTCCGTTACGACCGGCGAGAGTAAATTGGGGATGCCGTCGTAAACCGAGAGTTCCAACATCTTTGGGTCGATCATAATGAATTTGCATTGATCCGGTGTGAGCCGGTAGAGCAGCGAACATATCATCGTATTGACGGCGACCGACTTTCCGGACCCTGTGGTGCCTGCGATCAGCAAATGGGGCATGCGAGCGAGATCCACCATTACCGGCAGGCCGCCGATATCCTTACCCAATACCAAGGTGAGTGCGCCGCTGGATTTTTCAAAAATCTTTGATGCCAGGAGTTCCCGAAAATACACCATGTCACGGCGCGCGTTTGGTAGTTCGATGCCAATCACGCTTCGCCCCGGCACAACCGCAATGCGGACAGACAACGCACTCATTGAGCGTGCGATGTCATCGGAGAGCCCCACGACACGCGAGGTTTTTGTTCCCGGTGCAGGTTCTAACTCATACAGCGTGACGACCGGCCCGGGCCGCACCTTGACGATTTCTCCCTTGATTCCAAAGTCCTGGAGAACAGATTCTAAAAGTTCTGCGTTTTGCGACAAGGCCGACTTATCGGCTTCGTCCTCTGGCTTGCTTTCCGGTGGTGACTCCAGGAAGTCCAGGGGTGGGAGTTGAACAGAATGTGAATTTCCAAGGGCGAGCTTGCCTTGTTGCGCTTTTTTTGCGCGTTCTCCCGCTGCTGCCTGTTTGGCTTTATCTGCAACGATGGCGGTATTGGCGCGACGCGGGGATAACACGGTTAGGCTTGCCCTTGACCCAACTTGGGGTATTTCCTGATCGATGGCCGAATCTTCTGTATCTTTAGGCCTCTCGTCACCGTGCTCGAAAACTGGCTCTGTTCGCGTTTGCCGGCTGCGGGTTCGGCCCGATACGAGCACTGTGCCTTTCCAGGCCGTATGCAGGCCCTTGTGGATTGGCTGCCAAAGGGCGCGCCATTCCGAATTGTCTAAACCAATCGCCACAAACATGGTTGCGGCGGCTGGCGGCAGCATGAAGGCTCCAATTACAAGTTGTTCATAGCCTGGCGTAATGTCTTGCAAGAAACCGGCTAAAAGGGCCTCCAAAACCATCCCAATGGCGCCACCTAACCCGGCGCTGAGCGGCCAACTTTCCGACTGCTGGAAGAGGGATAAAAAAATCGTCGTGAAGAGAATTCCAGAAATAGCCATCAGCAGTCGAAGCCAGAGATGGGTCACTTGTTTTTTTTTGAACAACCGCCAACCCCAGGCCAATAGAACTGCAAGCACTAGGACTGACGCAAGGCCCACCGCCTGCAAAACGACATCCGACAAAACCGCCCCAAAGGATCCAAGTAAGTTGTTGACCTCGCCGTCAGACTCAGTGTTCCAGGACCAATCGGAGGGTTGATAGCTGAGCAAAGCAACGGTGATCAGAACGGTCCCTAAAAACAATAGTAGCCCCGCGCCTTCAAAACAGCGCCGCTTCAAAAGGTCCATGGCGGCGGGTGGCAATAATGCCGGGCGCGCAGAATTAGCTATCGTACGAGGCATCTCCCATCATTAGGGCCCGATTATTGATAGATAGTTAAGGAGAGAGTTTTAAGGCGATGCAACACCTGCAGGCAACGGGATTATTTATCCCTCAGCTACCCTTTTCGCCTCGGTTGATCAACCAGTCTCTTTGGAGGCGCTTTATTCAGGACCTGTTAAGCCAGGATCTCAACAAGGCGCGTTAGCGCATCGTCAACCACGTCCAGGTCCTGCACCAGGGCAATGCGCACGTACCGGTTGCCCGGATTGGTGCCGTCCAGGCCCGGGCGCGCCAGATAAGCGCCTGGGATGACTCTGATGGCGCCCTCGGCCCACAGCTGGCGTGCCGTGTCTTCGCCGTCTGTCACATCAAGCCATAAATAAAAACCACCCTCCGGCCGGTAATAGTCGAACTTTCCTTGCAACAGTTGATCGGCCCGGTCAAATTTAGCACGATACATCATACGGTTTTGCTCGGCATGATTGTCATCTCGCCATAGGCCGGCCGACGCAGCCAGCAAGGGTAAGGGAACGGCAGCACCACCATAGTTTCGCAACGTCCGAAAGGCATTGATCAACCGCGGTTCTCCAGCGACGAAACCAGATCGTAGTCCTGGCGCATTGGAGCGTTTGGACAGGGAGTGAAAAACCAAAAGATTACTCAGCCCTTGGCCAAGCTCTTGCGCCGCCTCAAGGCCGCCGGGTGGCGGAACCGTATCATATATTTCCGCATAACATTCATCCACGGCTAGGACAAAATCATACTTTCGGGCTAAGTTAATGGCTTTTTTGAGATAATTCAGACTAGCAATGGCGCCTTGCGGGTTGGCTGGGGTGCATAAGAAAACCAGGGCCGTCCGTTTCAAAAGATCAACGTCAAGATTTTCGAAGTCCGGTAAAAACCCGGTTTCTTTAGTGGCAGAGAGGTACACTGGCTCCGCATCTCGCAAAACGGTTGCACCAACATAGACCTGATAAAAAGGATTCGGGATCAACACGGCCGGCCGGCGTCCATCTTTGGTCCTGGGCACGCAAATATCTCCTGCCATGAAGAGGGCCTCTTTTGTACCGTTTACCGCGATGATGTTGCTTACCGGGTCCAGCGCTAGCGAGGTCAGTCCGTATCGCCGGGTAAGCCAGTCGCTAACGGCCTCGAGTAATTCCTTGGACCCGGCTACGGGAGGGTATTTTGCCCATCCATCCGAATGCGCGGCGACGGTTTCTTGAATGAGTGTTGGGGGCGCGTGCTGAGGCTCACCCAAGGACATGATTACAGGTTCCGCGGAGGCCGGCGGTTCAATCCCACCTAAAAGGGCGCGCAGACGGTCAAAAGGATAATCCGTCAGACGGTCAAGGTCTCTATTATACATACATCAAGCCAAGCTTATAAGGCATCAATCTAGTCCTAACCAAAAAGAAACCCCGCGCCAAGTGCTCCGTGCGGGTCTTACCGAGAGTCCGTGAAATGTGGATGTGTTGATAGGTTGGGTGGCTTAGAGAGCTTCCGTGCCAGTCTCGCCAGTTCGGATGCGGACCGCTTGAGCAACCTCTAGAACAAAGATCTTTCCGTCACCGATATGTTCTGTATTGGCAACGTTCCTGATGGTATTGATGGCCTCCTCAACCTGGCCATCGTCGATCACCAGTTCTATCTTCATTTTCGGAACGAAGTTGATGGCATACTCGGCGCCACGGTAAATTTCCGTGTGCCCCTTTTGCCGCCCGAAGCCAGAGACCTCGCTTGCCGTCAAGCCCTGGGCACCTATCTCAGTCAGCGCTTCCCGCACGGCATCCAATTTGGTCGGTTTAATAATTGCCATTATGAGTTTCATGGCTCTATTCTTCCTCTCATAATAAACAGATAGGGATGAACTCTTTCGTTTTAGAGATCATAACCTCGTTCACCGTGATATGTCAGGTCAAGGCCCTCTGTCTCTTCTTCATCGTCTACCCGAAGGCCGACAATGGACTGGACAATTTTGACGATGATGTAACTCGCAACGCCGGCCCATAAAATGGTGATTATGGTGGCTAAAAGTTGGGCCACAAAGGCGGTGCCCATTGACACACCCTCCGTCAGCCCCGTGCCGCCGAGGCTCGAATCGGCAAAGAAGGCCGTGAGAAGAATGCCGAGGATGCCGCCAACGCCGTGGACCGCGAAGACGTCGAGAGAGTCGTCGATTTTCCACCGGGTTTTTACCACATTGATCATAAAGTAGCACACTATTCCTGCGAGGCCGCCGTATACCAGAGCGCCAGCCGGCCCGACAAAGCCGGAACCGGGCGTGATGGTTGCAAGGCCGGCGATGGCACCGGTGGCAATCCCGACCAGGCTCGGTTTACCGAATTTGATCCACTCTATGGTGATCCAAACAAGGCATGCTGTGGCTGCAGAAATGTGCGTAACGGCTATGGCCATGCCGGCACCGCCATTGGCGCCAAGAGCGCTGCCACCGTTAAAG
>CAXFCV010000430.1:0-2491 GCA_964000975.1 uncultured Rhodospirillaceae bacterium
ACTTGGCTAACATAGCAACAACCGAGACCGCTGGCCTGAGCCGCCAGGACAAAATTCTGCATGGCCAGACCGGCATCTACCGACGCGTTCATAAAACTATCGACCGTGTTTTGGGCATAAGGCTTTTCACGTAGATAAGATATTTTTTGGATACGGCGAATATCGCCACAGAAAACCAAGACGATGGGTGAGGCTTCGATAAACTCCGTGCCGGATAATTCGGCTAGGCGCGATTTCTTTTTCTTATCAGTAAGACGGAGAATGGCATATTGCTGAAGGTCTGATTTAGTGGGCGCCGATTGCGCACAAGCGAGGAGCGTCTCAATCAAATCTTCAGATACCTCCTTGTTCTGATATTTGCGGATGCTGCGATGTTCTAAGATTTTGTTGAGCATTTCCACATCTCTTCCTCGCCCAACATCTGTCTTTCTCCCGAACCGCTCAGAAATTAATGTGTTGATATCAGTCATATCGTGCTCTCCTCCTGGCGCCACGGTGACAATACCTACAGCATGGGTCAAGGAATGCTCAGATCCTAGTGTCACGTGATGACGGGGGTTGAATTACAAATTTTTGTTCTGACAAGGCGATAAACTGCCCTTAAACTATCCTCGTAAAAACCGAATAGGAGGCTCTGGATGGCGGACCTAAAACAGTCGCCACTGACGTTAAACGGCATCGAGCTAGAGGTGCGCCGCCAGGGCAGCGGAGAAACAATCCTATTGCTACACGGGGCAGGCGGATCTGCTGGATTGGTACCCTTGGTAGAGGAGTTATCCGGAGAATACGAAATCCTGATGCCGGACCATCCGGGGTTCGGCCTATCCGGAGACTCAAAACAGACAACGACGATTTCGGACCTCGCCTATCATTATCTGGATTTTATTGAGGACCAGGGTTTGACCGATGTGCATCTTGTTGGACATTCCATGGGAGGCTGGATCGCGGCTGAAATAGCAATTCGTTCTGAGGCGGCGCTGAAAAGCCTGACGCTTATTTGTTCGGCAGGCATCCATGTCAAAGGGGTTCCGAAGGGGGATTTGTTCCTCTGGTCACCAGAGGAGAGCGCCCGTAATATTTATGTCAAACAGGAAGCAGTTGATCGCATCCTGAATTATGAACCTTCAGATGCAGAACTGGAGGTTATGATCCGGAATAGAGTATCTGCTGCAAAATATGCCTGGCACCCCCGGTTCTACAATCCCAATCTGTCTAAATGGCTGCATCGGATCAGTGTACCGACGCTCATCGTCTGGGGCGATCAGGATAAGATATTTCCTAAGGACTACGCGGTAGCATTTAAGGAATACATACCCCATGCAGAGGTGGAGGTACTGAAAGACTGCGGTCACGTCCCCCATGTCGACCGCCCGGATGGATTTTTTCCGCGTCTAAGATCCTTTCTTGAGGGAGCGACATCGTGAAATTCTATTATTTCGGCCTCATGCCATACGGCACGCTTGATCTCGACTATGACCAGCACTACGCGTCATCCAGCCTGGTTCTGCCCAACAGCTATTATGACCCCATGGAGGGAGAAAAGCTCTACACCCGCTACCTGGATGAATTGGAACTTGCGGACACACTTGGATATGATGGCGTTTGCGTGAACGAACACCACCAGACAGCCTACGGGCTGATGCCCTCTCCCGGCATCATCGCGGGTGCCTTGGCCCGCACCACCAAACAGGCCCAGATTGCCGTCCTCGGCAGGGCTCTTCCTTTGGTGAACAATCCTCTCACCATCGCCGAGGAATATGCCATGATCGACAATATCTCTGGCGGGCGGCTCATTGCGGGCTTTGTAAGAGGAATCGGCGTGGAATACCATGTGACAGGCGTAAACCCAGCGTTTTCATTGGAACGATTCCATGAAGCCCACGATCTGATCATTGAAGCGTGGACCAAAACGGGCCCCTTCCCGTTCGAAGGGGACCATTTTCACTTCGAATACGTCAACCTATGGCCGCGTCCTCATCAAGATCCTCATCCGCCTGTTTGGATTCCCTCACAAGGCAGCATGGAAACAATCCGATGGGCATCTGAACCCTCGCGCAAATATGTGTATCTTAACACCTACAGCCCGTTTGAGGCTGTTTCCACGTTTTTCCAGATGTATCGTGACGTTGCAGCCGAGGAATGGGGGTATGAAGCGAGTGGTAAGCAACTTGGCTGGGCAGTTCCCATCTACGTAGCGGAAAGCGACGAGATCGCACAAAAAGAGGCCAGGCCGCATATCGAAGCCTTCTACAATAAATTTCTGCGCATGACCAATGAGATGCTCCTGCCGCCTGGCTACACGACAATCAGCTCGATGAAAAAGATTGCAGAAGCGAAACGCGAGATGCTGAGCGGAGGTCGGGAGATGAAGCGGCTCATGGAGACCCGCATGTTCATATGCGGCTCTCCCAACACAGTCCGGGAAATCTTGGAGGAGTGCCAGGAAAAAACCAACCTGGAACACCTGGTTTGCACTCTTCAGTTTGGCACA
>CAXFCV010000431.1:0-2939 GCA_964000975.1 uncultured Rhodospirillaceae bacterium
CCCCGTCGTGCTCTGCTGGTCTCTCTGGATGTGATTCGAGCGGCGACGGCGCTGGCTTTGCCTTTCGTCACCGAAGTGTGGGAAGTGTACGTGCTAATCGCGGTCCTTCAGTCCGCCTCGGCGGCCTTTACACCAACCTTCCAGTCTACGATTCCGGAGACTCTTCCAAATGAAGACGATTACACCAAGGCGCTGTCGCTTTCCCGATTGGCTTACGATCTGGAAAACCTCATCAGCCCTGCGCTCGCGGCGTTGATTCTGCTTGCCACCAGCTGGCAGGCATTGTTCTCGGGCACGGTAATCGGTTTTATCGCATCAGCCTTGCTGGTGGTGTCCGTTGCTTTGCCCTCCGGGGCCAAATCAGAAAAACGTCGCGGCGTTTATGATCGCGCACGGGCCGGATTCAGAATTTTCATGGCAACTCCTCGCCTGCGCGGGGTGATGTCACTGAACCTAGTTGTCAGTCTTGCGGGAGCCATGGTGATCGTGAATACGGTTGTCCTGGTGCAGGGACAATTCGGCCTTACCGACCAGCATACGGCTATGGCTTTTGCCGCGTTTGGTGGCGGTTCCATGTTGGCGGCATTGGCGTTGCCAGCTTTATTGAAACGCTGGCAGGACCGGCAAGTCATGCTCACAGGAGGTGGGATTCTGGTTGCCGGGTTGGTTCTTGCGCTGCCGGTAGGCTCTCTGGAATGGCTGTTACCCGTTTGGGCATGGCTAGGCGTTGGTTTTTCCACCGTTCAAACGCCCATAGGCAGGGTCCTTACGCGGTCGTCGCATGCTGAAGATAGGCCAGCTCTGTTCGCTGCCCAGTTCTCTTTATCGCATGCCGGATGGCTGATCGCGTATCCATTAGCTGGTTGGCTGGGCTCTTCTGCGGGAATGACCATCACTCTATTGATACTTCTGGGGTTTGCTCTCGGCGGGCTGATCCTTGCCGTGAAGTTATGGCCATCTGTTGATCCGTCAGAACGTTCGCACCACCACGACGATCTTCCAAGTGACCACCCTCATATCGCAAGTGATTTCAACTCCAGTGTCCACAGTCACAACTACGTCATTGATAGCTTGCATCCCAAATGGCCAGATTGAGTTTTGCAGTCACCGCTTAGAAAACTTCAATGGCCGCCACCTCTGGAATGGGGGGGGGAATGCAGGGGCGTTTCTTAGGCAACTCGGGGGAATTAAATCCAGAAATTTGGGATGCTGCGAACGTTCGCTTTTGTTTAGCTGAGCCCGGAGTGCGCCCAGGGGTCGCAAAGCGAACGTTCAGATGGTGCGATAACGCCGGCGCACACTAAGCGTTCGGTGATCCCAAATTGATTCGATGACCACCATCGGGCCAATTAAACCCAGTCAGTAACTTGTAGGTACTCCTCGCACCTTTTGACTGAGAGCGGCTTAGCATATAGATAGCCTTGTCCCGCATCACAGCCAAGGATTCGGAGATGGTTTTCTTGCTCTTTGGTCTCAATTCCCTCGGCCAGTACATCGAGTCCTAGGCTATGTCCCATCTGAATAATCGCTTTGGCAATTGCTCCACTTTCCTGGTCGTTAGGTAAGCCCCGGGTGAATGACTGGTCACTGTGGCCATCACAGCTGGGCTGGGCGATTCTGTATCTCCTGCTCTACAGCAGAGCTTGTGGGAGGGCCAGAATCCCCCTGCAGCTGGATATGCTCAGTCACGAGGCTCGACACATAGAAATCTCAGAGATGAGAATGAGTTGCATCCCATCTCGCTTACACTTACCCGGAGAGAGCTTTAGATAGCTTGGCTTGCCGGGTGGGAAGATTGACCGTTTCAGCTGCGATCATCCGGTCTCCGGAAAAGAGCCAGAATTCACAGGCATTGTCACTCTCTGTGGGACGCCGCTGAATTCGGTCGTATCCAGTGGCGATTCCAATACACTGGACTTTCATGCCGTTGAGATCTGACCAAAAACGAGGAGGAGAGGCAGGCGGAGACGGTTTACCACAAATATGAGCCGCCGCAATTTGTGCTTGAAGCATGGCATTGTGAATAGTTTCTATTCGGATGGGTGTATTGGTGGAAACGTTGACGGCTTTAGCGCAATCTCCGATCGCAAATATGTCAGGGTCAGAGCTACGCATGCCGCTGTCTACTATAATACCACCGTCGCAATCCAGGTTTGCGTCTTGCGCAAGTTCAGCATTGGGGATGGCTCCTATACCGATAACAACGACGTCTGCGGGTTTCGTAGTGCCGTCGGACAAACGGATACCGGAAACTCGGTCTCCCTCAGTGAGAATCTGGTTGACGCTAGCATTGAAGTAGAACATTACGCCGGCGGAGGCCATGCGGTTTCTGACAAAATTACTTGTTAATGGTGACGCTACTCGACACATCGCTCGGCTGTTGGCCTCAAACACAGAGACTTGTTTTCCCTGTAGATTGGCAGCGGAGGCGACTTCAAGCCCGATAACACCCGCGCCGAGAATGGCCACCTTCTCGCATTCCGGGGCTAACAGGGCATTACGTAATGCGGCGGAGTGGTCAAGATTCCTGAGATAGAAAACATTTTTTGCGCTCTCACCAGGTAAATCAATAGGACGTGGCCTCGCTCCTGTTGCCAAAATCAGCGTGTCGTATTTAATTTTCCTGCCGCCTTGAATCACTACTTGCTTTGCCGATCGTTCAAGCGCTATTACTTTACCGCCTTGTTCAAATTCAACTTTGTTGTCCCGAAAGAAATTAGGAGAACGGATCGGAGTTGGCGAGGGCAACTCATCTGAGGTCAAATAGGCTTTGGACAACGGGGGACGCTGGTAAGGCAGCGTGTTTTCCTCGCCCAAAATGGTAATCGTTCCGTCGAATCTGTCAATGGCCATTTATTTTGACCCACCTTTGGCCAATAAAATTGACCCACCTTTCATAGTCTAGCTTGTAACTTTCTGCTTCAGTCGATAGCTTTCTC
>CAXFCV010000432.1:0-2820 GCA_964000975.1 uncultured Rhodospirillaceae bacterium
CCCATCACCTGTTGTAGCATGATCCGACATCACGATATGCCCAGATTGTTCTCCCCCGAGATTACAATCACCCTCGCGCATCCGCTCCACGACGTAACGGTCGCCCACACGGGTCCGGTGCAGATCAATACCCAGTCCCTTTAGATGGAGTTCTAGACCCTTATTCGACATTACCGTCGCCACGAGGCAGTCACCCCGCAAGCGACCATCGGCTTTCCAATGGGCCGCGATGGCAGCCATAATTTGATCACCATCTACAAGTTGACCATTCTGATCGGCGATCAGCACCCGATCCGCATCGCCATCCAGGGCTATTCCCAAATCGGCTCCGTGGATCGCTACTTGCGCTGAAAGAAATGACGTATTCGTAGAACCGCAGCCCTGGTTAATATTGGTGCCATCGGGCTCAACACCCACTGGGATGACATCGGCGCCAAGCTCCCACAGAATCGTAGGGGCGACCTTATAGGCCGCTCCATTAGCACAATCGATGACCACTTTGAGGCCATCTAAGGTTTGCCCCTTGGAAAGGGTCTGCTTGGCAAATTCAATATAGCGGCCTTGTGCGTCTTCAAGTCGGAGCGCTCGGCCAAGTCGGGAAGTCTCGGCCAAATAGGGCGTCATATCTTGGGCGACCCGCTGTTCGATCTGCATCTCTGCAGCATCGGAGAGCTTATATCCGTCCGGTCCAAACAGCTTGATACCATTGTCTTCATAGGGATTGTGCGAGGCTGAAATCATGACGCCGAGATCAGCGCGGAGGCTCCGGGTTAACATAGCAACCGCTGGGGTTGGCATGGGCCCGACAAGGATGGGGTCGATTCCCGCAGCGACAAAGCCTGCTGTCAGAGCCGGCTCGATCATATATCCTGATAATCTTGTGTCCTTGCCAATCACGACCCTGTGGCGATGGGCGCCACTGATAAAATGAAGGCCAGCGGCCATGCCTATTTTGACCGCTATTTCTGCCGTCATAGGGTAAGAATTGGCGGTTCCCCGTATACCATCTGTTCCGAAAATTTTTCGTGTCATCCCTTGATCCGGATGTTGGACTGTTGGCGCGTCTTATATGTATAATTCTTACTACATCAGCCTACCTGCTCAGTCACCAAAACTTTTATTTCACTTCATTACGTTGACCAAGCCACGTATCGAGAGCACGCTGAGTTGCTGCCACATCATGTACCCTCACTAATCGCGCGCCGTTTTCAATTGCACGGAAAGCAAGCGATACAGAATAGTCCAACCTTTCCGCAGGTGGCTTATCCAGACCAAATTTACGGGAAACCCCGATAAGGATAGGTCGTTGTAGAACCGCAAGATCCTGCAGGCGATCCAGCAGTTGAAAGTTCTGGCTGGGTGTTTTAGCGAATCCTATACCCGGATCGACACACAGGTTTTCAGGCCGAATGCCCGCTTCCCGGCAGGCTCTCAAGCGGACCCTTAAATAATCCCGAACCTCCGATACCACGTCGCAATAAGTCGCGTAATTGGCCATAGTATCTGGCGTCCCCCGCATGTGCATAAGGATGACGTGCGCGCCATGTGTCGCCGCAACTTCGAGAGACCTCTGATCATGAGATAGGGCAGAGACATCATTGATGACTCTAGCGCCCGCGTTAAGCGCCGCTATCATGACCTCCGCATGGCGTGTATCGACAGAGACCAAGACATCCCTGCCCACCAGAGCTTCAACCACGGGAAGGATGCGACGGCACTCTTCTTCGACAGACACAGAGGCCGCACCCGGCCTAGTCGACTCTCCACCTACATCAATTATATCCGCCCCTTCGTTTACATGCTGGAAACCCCGCGCAATAGCTTGGCTGTGATCGAAAGTTTCTCCCGCATCAGCAAAGCTGTCGGGGGTAACATTGATTATCCCCATGATACGAGGGCGGGATAAATCCAGACCAGCAAAATTCATGATGGCCAATCATTCTTCTTTTTCTCGGAAAGCATGTGGCCAGGGGCGTTCACCGAACCCTGCCCCACATCAACCCTCTGGCTGAGGTTCGGGTTCCATTCCACTACCAGCGGGCGGATCTTTCTTTTTCGTCTCTTTCGCTGCGGCCCCGCTGGATGGAACCGAGCCCCGCGCGCGGCCACCTGTCGAGTCATCATCCGGGTCAGGCCGAAAAATAGGTTCTCCCCGCAAAAGCGAGGCGACTTCGTCACCAGACAGGGTTTCATATTCCAACAATGCAAGAGCAACCGTTTCTAAATCACCGCTCTTATCAGTCAGGATTTTCCGTGCCGACCCCTCGGCTTCTTCAATGAGACGACGCACTTCTTTATCGATTAGCGCAGCAGTCTCGTCAGAGACATTTTTACTCCGCGCTACCGAATGCCCCAGGAAGACTTCCTCCTCATTGTCAGAATAGCGCAGTGGCCCAAGTTCGTCCGAAAAACCATATTCCGTCACCATACGGCGAGCCATCTCGGTTGCCTGCTGGATATCGTTGCCCGCGCCGGTGGTAACGTTGTCAACTCCAAAAATAAGTTCTTCAGCTATTCGGCCACCATACATTACAGCCAATTTGGACACCAGTTCGAGCTTGGAATAACTATAGCGGTCCTTTTCCGGCAGAGACATGGTCACGCCTAAGGCCCGGCCTCGTGGTATGATGGTCACCTTGTGCAGTGGATCATGCCTCGGAACATTGATACCGACCACGGCATGTCCTGCTTCATGGTAAGCAGTGAGTTTTTTCTCCTCGTCCGTCATAACCATAGACCGTCGCTCTGTTCCCATCATGACCTTGTCTTTTGCGTTCTCGAACTCCGTCATGGTCACCATGCGGTTACCCGCGCGAGCGG
>CAXFCV010000433.1:0-5682 GCA_964000975.1 uncultured Rhodospirillaceae bacterium
CCACATTGAAAAATAGCTTTGTATATAAGTCTGTTGAAGAAACGCCTAACCATTTAGACAGATCTGTAGATGTTCACTTTTTCAGAGACTTAGACTCTGAAGGCCGTCTTAGCTAGATACATGAATAAGTCCAAATTTGCGTGCCATACATTTATCTTTATCGTGTTTAGGATAGTTTCATTAGAACAGTATAAAATCCGGAAAAAATCAGGTATTGAGGAAATAAAATGTTAAATCTTTCAAAATCGAAAATTTGTCCAACTGTTATCCCCAATTTGGGATTACTCTAAAAACTTGTCGAGACCACAGTGACGTCACAGGACTTCCATCTTCATTTAGTATCCGATGCAACTGGTGAAACGGTGCAATCGGTCGCGCGCGCGTGTTTAGTCCAGTTCGAAGAAGCAGCGCCTATTGAACATATCTGGACCCTTGTCCGTAACGAGCGACAGATTGATGAAGTTATTCAAGCTATCGAATTAAACCCTGGTTTTGTCCTCTTTACCATGGTGAACGTGAAAATTAGAACCCGACTCCAAGCTGCATGCCAGCGTCTGCAGACACCGTGTATCTCAGTATTACAGCCGGTCATGTCCGCGCTAGGCGGCTTTTTGCAAGTAGAGGGACAAGCTCGGCCTGGCCGTCAGCATCTACTTGATGGTGAATATTTTGAGCGGATTTCGGCAATGGATTACGCTATGACTCATGATGACGGTCAAGCTGTCTGGAATTTGGAAGAAGCAGATGTGGTGTTATTGGGAGTCTCGAGAACATCTAAAACGCCAACGTGTATTTACTTGGCCAACCGGGGCATTAAGGCTGCCAACATACCGATTGTTCCGGGTGTGGATTTGCCGCCAGAAGTTTTCGAGTTAACGTCACCGCTCGTAATCGGATTAACCAACGATGCAGGGAACCTTCTCCAAGTACGGCGCAACCGACTTCGGATGCTGAATGAGCACGATGAAACAACTTACGTCGATCCGGTCGCCATTGCTGAAGAAATATTAAGAGCTAAAAGGCTGTTTACCCAACAAAATTGGCCGATAATTGACATCTCACGACGATCTATTGAGGAGACAGCCGCCGCGATCATCCAACTAAGGGTTCAACATCAGGAGCAAAACGCTGGAGCGCATTCGTGAGACGGCTAGTCTTGGCTTCTGGAAGCATCGTTCGTGCCAAGCTGTTAACAGGCGCTGGATTAACTTTTGATACCAAGCCTGCGCATGTGGACGAAAGCGCCTTGAAAAAGTTCAGATCCGGGTTAGCCGCCGATGAGCTCGCCGAATTCTTGGCCCAGGCGAAAGCGAGTGCAGTCTCTACAGAACTCATGGAATCGTTGGTTATCGGAGCGGATCAAATTCTAGAGTGTGACGGCAGGTTATATGACAAACCGGCCGATGAGGAGGGGGTTCGATCTCACCTTAGGTCACTGCGCGGGCGGGCCCACCGACTAATTTCTGCGGTTTGTGTTGCTGAGGCAGGTTCAATCGTTTGGTCTCACACCGATGTAGGCATTCTAACTATGCGTGATTTTGACGATATTTACGTAGAGCATTACATTCAACAGGCGGGGCCAGAGGTACAGTCGTCTGTTGGGGGGTACCGCCTTGAGGAGATTGGTATCCAGTTGTTTGAGCGTGTTGACGGGGACTATTTTACTATCCTGGGCCTACCCCTTTTGCCCTTGTTAGCGTTTTTACGTAAGCGCGGTGCGCTAGTGTGATGATCAGCACTACCAACGCGATTCGAGCAGGGGTCATGGCTTGGCCAGTATCGCATTCATTGTCTCCCCTTCTACACCGCTATTGGTTGAAGAAATACGCTATCAACGGCACGTACGATCCCATAGCGGTAACACCTAATGAGTTTCCGGCTATGTTGCGTTCTCTTCCGGCACGCGGCTTTTCTGGGGTCAACGTGACCTTACCTCATAAGATCGCGGCATTGAAAAGCGTAGACACACTAGATGGCGTTGCCCAACGCACCGGCGCTGTAAATACTATAATTGTCAAGGACGACGGGACTCTGCATGGTTTTAATACTGATGGTTTTGGGTTTATGGCTAACATCGTTAATGTGCAACCCGACTGGGTGGCGGAGGCGGGGCCCGCGGTAGTTCTTGGCGCTGGAGGTGCTGCACGCGCCGTCTGTGTGGCTCTTCAAGACGCCGGTGCGCCTGAAATCCGGATTTTAAACCGGACACGTGCAAAAGCAGAGAATCTTGCAGCAAACCTGGGTCTACCCATCGCTGTGCATGACTGGGAAGAGCGACATGAAGCGCTCCGAGAGGGGGCATTTCTCGTCAATACTACAAGTTTGGGGATGACAGGGATGCCCTCTCTGGACTTAGACCTAGCTGCCTTGCCACCAGACGCCAGTGTATGTGATATCGTATATTCCCCGCTTGAAACACCATTATTGGCCGCGGCCCGAGCACGGGGAAACCCGACTATCGACGGATTGGGCATGCTTTTGCACCAAGCCCGACCAGGCTTCGAAGCGTGGTTTGGGCACGCCCCCGATGTCACAGACAGTCTGCGGCAAGCAATGCTTAGCGCCATGGGGCAGTAGAACATGTTCGTTCTTGGCCTAACTGGTTCAATCGGCATGGGTAAAACCACGGCCGCGGCCATGTTTCGGTACCAAAAAATTCCTGTTTATGATGCCGACGCAAGCGTGCACGAGCTTCTCGCCCCGGGCGGTGCTGCTGTGCCCGCAGTGGCAGATTTGTTTCCGGGGGTGCTGCGGGATGGCGGTGTTGATCGACAGGCACTCGGAAAAATTGTGTTTGATGATCCGCAAGCGTTGGGCGGGCTTGAGAGCATTCTTCATCCTCTGGTCCGGAAAAGGCAGACTGCGTTTCTTCGCTTTTCGGCCGGGCAGCGACGACAGTTGGTGGTTCTAGATATACCGTTGTTATTTGAAACCGGCGGCGATTCGGCCTGTGATGCTGTTGCGGTCGTTTCTGCGCCGTTTTACCTTCAGAGCTTGCGCGTGCTGGCCCGGTCGGGCATGACCGCGGAAAAATTTTTTGGAATTATGGCCCGGCAAATGTCGGATCTGGAAAAGCGCCGGCGAGCGGATTTTGTTATTCCAACGGGCCTTGGCAGGCGCAAAAGCTTGCTTTCCATTCGGGAAATCATCAAAGTAACGACCAGATGATAACATCTCGGTTAACATATTTTCCGTTGCCTCATATTGTTGATAAGCATTATGCGTGAAGTCGTACTGGATACGGAAACTACGGGGCTTAATCCGTCAACAGGCGACCGCATCGTGGAGATTGGCTGTGTGGAGTTGGTCAACCACGTGGCGACTGGAAAATCATTCCACCAATATATCAACCCTCAGCGGTCCATGCCCAATGAGGCCCTCCGTGTCCATGGGTTATCTGACGAGTTCCTCGCCGATCAGCCAGTTATGGCAGACGTGATGGCGGACTTTATTGAATTTATTGGTGACGCACCGCTGATAATTCACAATGCTGATTTTGATATGGGCTTTATCAACGCGGAACTTAAACTTCTGGGTCAGACGCAACTTCAAATGTCTCGGGCTGTCGACACGGTGCGTCTAGCGCGTGAAAAGTTCCCGGGAGCTCCAGCGAGTTTGGACGCGCTATGCAAGCGATTTGGCATCGATAATTCATCACGTTCTCTGCATGGCGCGCTTTTGGATTCTCAGCTACTCGCCGATGTTTATCTGGAGCTGATTGGGGGCCGCCAGCCGGATTTTGAGCTTGCAGCCGATAGGGTGGCAGCACCTGTCGCGGCTCGGGATGCGGTGCGTAGAGAGCCCCGGCCCCATGCGGCAAGCGAGGAAGAGCTGGCGGCTCATAAGACTTTTGTTAAGAAATTGAAGAGCCCAATTTGGTCAACCTGAGGGATGATCGAAGGTTCCGTTAATTTTTCCTTTCCTCTCTTATTTTGTGGTGGCTATCCTTTGAAGTGGTTCGGATGAATAAGTGAGACAATTTACATGTAACGCTAGTCCCAGTCCGTTTTGAGTTTTGCTTTGATATGGGGCGTCCCGAGGTGTAGCTAATAAATAGAATTATCCGATAGTGCATTAGAAAGAGGTTAGGACCTTAGATAATTAAGGGAATTCCCATATAAACTAGTCCCATCGGGAGACCCGGCATATGGATCAAAAGGCACCAATCCGCTCGTATGCGATTGCAGGGAAACCGGTTATCGACCCGGCCGAGTGGACCGGGAGAGACCTGCAGGCGGATACCTCGTGGATAATTGAATTAGATACCGGGGTTTTGGATGATCTAAAGTACCTTGCCGATCAAATTCGTCCAAAACTTGCCGGAAATCCGAACGCACTTCTCAACTTAACAAGAGATGACATGCCAATTGGAAGATTCGCTCGCGTGTTGGACGGCGTGCGTCACATACTCGTCGACGGATTGGGTTTAAGTGTCCTCCGAGGTCTACCAGTAGGCGAATGGGACCGGCTGGATCTTATGATAGCATACTGGGCTATAGGGCGGCACCTGGGTCGCGCCCTCTCCAACAACGGTGAGGGAGACATGATAGGTCACGTGCTAAATGCTGGAAAGGAATGGGACAAACCCAACCATCGTGGGTATCAGACAAATGTGGCCATGGATTATCACATCGACCAGTGCGATGTGGTTTGCCTTCTATGTCTGCAAACTGCCCGTTTTGGCGGCAAATCTAAGCTCGCAAGTTCGATCGCCGTCTATAATGAGATGCTTGTCCGGCGGCCAGACTTGATCACGGTATTATCGCAACCCTTTTATTGGACGCGCCATGGCGAGATCGGCCCGGGCCAACAGCCTTGGTATACATCTCCCGTCCTAAATTTTTTGGACGGGTTTCTTTGCACGTCCTGTGGTCCAAAACACATCGAAAAAGGCCATCTGTTTACAGACACGCCCGATATCACTGCGGAACAGGTGGAGGCTATTGAGGTCTGGGAGGCAATTTGCGAGGACCTGCATGCAGAAATTACCTTCGAGGAGGGTGATATTCAGTTGCTTAATAGCGCCGTCACGATGCATACACGGACAGCATATGAAGATTGGCCCGAGAAAAATCGTCGCCGCCATCTTTGGCGGCTTTGGCTCTCGTTGTCTAATTGCCGACCACGGGCACCCTATTTTGAAACTTGGAAACGGGGCGTGCGAGTGACCGGTATGACCGAACAGTTGCGAGTGGATTATTTAGAAGGCGGCGGCTGAACATTTGTCCTAAATGATTTTATCTAATTTATTTGATGTGCTGATCATTGGGGGCGGCTATAGTGGCGCTGCCTTGGCCGTTCGTTTGAGCCGCGAGTCAGGACGCGCCCTTTCCGTGGGTGTGATTGAGCCGCGCGAGGAAGTGGGCCGGGGTGTTGCTTACAGTGCCGTCCATCCAGATTTTCGGCTTAATGGTCCTGATGCAGTCCATATCGTTATGCCCGACCGGCCTAACGATTTTCCCGATTGGCTTCAGCGCGAACGAATTTTTGAGACAGATGCCGGGGGACGTGCCGACACGGGAGCGTTTTTTGCCCGACGCGCTGACTTTGGTCGCTATATGGCTGAGTTGTTTGGGGTCCATCAAGCTGTGAATGAAACCGGTACCGACCTAACTCATATTCGCGCCCGTGCCACATCGCTGGAGCTTGGGCCCTCCTTCCCAAGGATCACCCTGGAAGACG
>CAXFCV010000434.1:0-6291 GCA_964000975.1 uncultured Rhodospirillaceae bacterium
ACAGCCGCCTCCACCGCAAGGGCCCGAGCCTCTCTATCTAAGCCAACAGTGCGGAGGCTTCTGATGACTTTATGCAAAACGGTTGGGTTTGCTTGCGCCGGACCGGACTCCCCCAATGCCAACAGCGACAACAAAATTGTCTCCCCGACCCTTAAATTCTGTGCCGCAATATCAAGGGAGCGCCAAAGTGCAGGTTGAGGCATGAGGACCGTGCTTTGCGGCGGTCCATCTAATAACGGTCCCCATTCCGAATCCCCCACTGCATCGCCAAAACTGTCCAAAAGATTGTACAGGAGCGCCGCCTGCGACCGAATGATTTCAGGAGCGACAGGGTTCTCTTCCTGCTCAGCATTTGAAACTTGCCACCACTTTGTCAGCAAACTGGCATTCCACTCAGTATCATCAATTGCACCAGCGAGCCGGGCCAGCGGCTGAATTTTACTGAGGGTCCGAGCTGCATTTTCATCCAACAAAGCCGCATTTTTGAGCATATCGAACCATTGTGACGCCGATTTAAGGTCCCCCGCTGCAAGAAGCGCGCGAATAGCTTCCTTTGAGAACCAAACAAAATCCTGCGTTGGATTGATAGTTCGAAGAATCGGAAGATACACCCGCGCCAGAGACGGGAGTCGCCCCCCATCCCGCCCCAATTTAAGGGCTCTGGCGAGGACTTCCGCGGACGCTGCCGGGACATTTTCCACGAGAGCTTTCCGGTATAATAAGGCTCGACTGAGCGGGTTGCGCTGAGAGTCAGCCGTCGTCAACGGATTCTGTAGCGCTTTTTCTGAGAACGTCACCCCGGCATACAGCTGGCGTAAAACCTCCGTCTTCAAGGCACCCATGGACTCCGCTCTCTCCGCGGCATCCAATCGTAATTCAGGCCGGGCGTTGGGACTGGTTGCAATGGTGCGCAGAATGGCCGGGTTGTTTGAGGCGGTGACATCGGCCGGCAAATCTGTCTTAGCTGCCCGCACCATGGCGAAGTGCAGCGGCTTCGGGTCCGCCAAACTGGCAACTTTGTAAGTACCCAGACCTGAGAGCTGCTCCAGCAGACCATTAAAGATTTTATCATTGTCGCCGGTTTCCCGAAGCAATGAGGCGCCCAGCGCTGCTTTGTCATGTTCCCCCGCCAAGGACTGGCAAAAGATGAAGGCTTTTTGCCAATAGGGTGTTTCTACCTGCCCAATCTGGCTTGCCACTAGGGAACAGACACCAGCGTTGTCATTTCGCATAAACAACGCATCCACCTCACTTCGCAACAAACGATTCGTATGAGCCGACGACGGCACCTCCTTAATCAAGTTGGAAACCCCAGACAAGTCGCCCATCGCGGACAGAAGCCCAAGACGGATTCCGATCAAATCTGTTTGACTAGGGACCAGGGGCTCGCCAGCGGGCGCTTTCGCTGTGCTGAGCAATAGGCGGCGCATCAAATCCCGCATCATACGAGACGTAGACCTCGTGGGCAACTTTGGCAGGAGCCGTTCAATTTTGCGCCGGGGCGACCCGTCCCACATTAGGGTTCCGAAGCCACCCTCCTCAATCGTCAGCGTGCCGAGTGAATCAGGGTCTAGCTTTCGGAGCTCTTCGACGTTAATTTCGATGGGCGAGAGGCCACCCGGTGGCGGCAGAAGATCCGTTCCACCCCGGGCTGTTGCTCTAGACGGGTCATTATTATCCGGCGATGGCCTCGTCGGGTTGCTTAATCCGGGCTCGGGCTGACCGGCCGGTGAAAGTTGGGCAGCTGAACCTGATGCCAAGGAAGACGGAGCCAATATTCGGGCAGGTGCCAGTGGCTGCGATGGTTGACCAGGCACCACCGTTTGGGAGCTGAGAGCCTCGACGGGCTTCGGGGGCTCTAGGTTGGAGTCGGCTCCATCTTGGGCCGCAACAGGGTCTCCGATCAGAACAACGGCGAACAGACTGATCGCCAGACATGCCCAACAAAATGTCTCTTGCTGACTATTTTTTGAAACGATCATTGGGTATGACCTTCTCGACCTGCGCAAGGGGCGCTGGAATATCCCATGTGACAAGTAAAATTGCGCCACCGGCAAGAACCAACAACAAGGCCATAAACATGATGCGGGACAGGCTTTTCATCTCTGTTCCTTCTGCTAATTTTTTTTGCTTAGCCATTGCGAAATATGAACTTTACGGCGGTAAACTTGCAATCGCACCACTCGTTCTCCCCCAAATTTTGGCACTTTAACATGCAATTAGTAATGGGTAATTAGTTTGCATTCGTTTGTACACCAGCCTGGTCCCCATCGGAAACCCTATTGTTGCCATCAAACTGTGGTTTTTTTTCGGCAGGTTTCAGAGTACGGCGGTTGGTAGTTTTTTTTACGGACGCTGGCAGACTTAACATGGTAAACAGGCTCGTATGTCAGATAAAAAAATTTCACTGCCACCATCCCTTACCGATCAATTTATCATCCTGATCGGGTTAATGGGAGCTGGGAAATCAAGTCTGGGACACCGGCTCGCAGCAGCGACTGGGCTGCCGTTCAAGGACTCCGATGCCGAGGTGGAAAGAGCGGCAGGCTGCACCATCGAAGAAATTTTCAATCGCTACGGCGAAGCTGAGTTCCGTGAGGGCGAAAAAAGGGTTATCGCAAGACTATTCGGTGATAAGCCATCAGTTGTCGCCACAGGAGGTGGCTCCTTTATGAATGACGAGACCCGCCGTCTAATAAAGGAAACAGGTGTTTCCATCTGGCTCCGCGCAGACCTTGATTTGCTCGATCAAAGGACACAAAACCGCTCGCACCGACCGCTGCTAAACCAGGGGAATAGACGAGAGATCCTCGCCCAACTCATACAGGAGCGGTATCCAATATATGCTCATGCAGACATTATTTTTGACGTCAATGATGAACCCGCGCCAAAGTCCGCTAAACGGCTCGTCGGCGCATTAATCGAATACGGAGAGCAGTTTACGCCTGCCAGTCTAACCCATGACACCTTATGACTCCCTAAAACTCGAGCTCGGTGACCGAAGCTATAACATTCTCATAGGCTCGGGCCTGATTAAGAATGCCGGCGATTTGATTTCCCCCGCACTCAAGCAGCCCCGCGTTGTCGTCGTAACAGATGAAAATGTGGCCCCGCTCTACCTGCCAATGCTGAAGCAGTCCCTGTCTGCAGCCGGCATCAGTCACACCGATATCGTCCTGCAAGCCGGGGAACAGACTAAATCTCTCTCACATCTCGAGCATGTTATTGACGCATTACTTGACCAAAAGATTGAACGTGGCACTTCCCTGATTGCATTGGGCGGCGGTGTAATCGGAGACTTAACTGGGTTTGCAGCGGCCATCGTGCTCCGGGGCATTGATTTCATTCAGATCCCGACAACGCTTTTATCGCAAGTTGACAGCTCCGTTGGAGGGAAAACCGGAATCAACACAAGGTTTGGCAAGAATCTGATCGGCTCGTTTTATCAACCTAGGATGGTTTTGGCCGATATCACCAGCCTTGACAGCCTGCCTTCCCGTGAGGTGTTGGCGGGATATGCGGAAGTGGTTAAGTACGGACTGATCAACGATGAGTCTTTTTTTGACTGGCTAGAGAATAATGGCCATGCCATATGCGACGGCGATCTCGTCCTTCGTCAAAGCGCGGTCCTGGCGAGCTGCCGGGCAAAGGCCGCCATCGTATCCAAGGATGAGCGCGAGGGGGACGTCCGCGCGCTGTTAAATCTAGGTCATACTTTTGGACATGCGCTTGAAGCGGAAACAGGTTACGGTGAGACCCTCCTTCACGGCGAAGCAGTGGCAGTGGGTGTGACACTGGCTCATGATCTCTCGGCAGCGACCGGGCTGTGTCCATTGAAAGATGCCCACCGCGTCAAAGAGCATTATCGCGCAGTCGGCCTACCGGCGGCTCCCGCCGATATCATTGGTGTTGACTGGCAAGCGGAGGCCATAATCTCACACATGAACAGAGACAAGAAAGTAAAAGATGGCCGACTGACCTTTGTCCTAACCAGAGGGATTGGCAAGGCTTTTGTCACCAGCGATGTTGCGCTGGAAGATGTCAGCACAACCCTGGCGGCGGCGATCTCTGACTGACCTCTCATTTTTTTCGGATCCACTTTGGCGATTTATCATGATTGAAACGACATTATTAGTAACAGTAGGCGCTATCACATTTTTATTGGTCCTATCCGCCTTTTTCTCGGGAACGGAAACCGCGCTTACCGGGTCCTCGCGACCGTTGATGCATCAGCTGGAACAACGGGGAAACCGCAATGCCCGCCTCGTGAACCAACTTCACGAACGCCAAGCGCATCTCATCGGCGCCATTCTCATTGGCAATAATCTCGTTAATATTTTAGCGTCGGCCTTAGCAACAAGTGCCCTGATCACAGCCTTTGGCGAAGCCGGGATCGCCTACGCGACCTTAATTATGACCGCGCTTGTGGTTATGTTTGCCGAGATTCTCCCCAAAACGTATGCCCTTCAGAACCCAGATAGGGTTGCACTAAAGGTTGCGCCTATCATCCGGCCTATTGTTTTTCTGCTCTCGCCTCTCACCAGAACAACCTCCTTCATTGTTCGGATCACGCTGAGAGCTCTTGGCGTTCAATTGAGCGAATCGGGTGGCTTTATCGGTAGAGCGGAAGAATTGCGTGGCGCCATCGAATTACATGAGGGCGACGACGAGGCCATTGGACATGAACGGGCCATGTTGCGGAGCGTACTTGATTTATCGGAAGTCGATGTCGGAGAGATCATGGTCCACCGCAAGACGGTCACGATGATCAATGCGGACGACTCGCCCAAAGAGATCGTCGCCCAAGTCCTGGCGAGCCAATATACCCGCCTCCCCCTCTGGCGCGGCAACGTAGATAATATTGTGGGCGTAATCCACGCAAAAGAATTGCTTCGTGCACTGCAAGAGCATCCTGGTGGTGCCTCAGAATTAGACGTGCCAGCGTTGGCAGCTGATCCATGGTTCGTTCCGGAGACGACCCGATTACTGGATCAATTGCACTCCTTTAGAAGCCGGCACGAGCATTTCGCTCTGGTGGTTGATGAATACGGCAGCCTGATGGGGGTTGTGACGCTTGAGGATATTCTTGAGGAAATAGTCGGCGACATTTCGGATGAGCACGATATCAGCGTGCCCGGCCTCAGACGCCAGCCGAACGGATCTTTTATTGTAGACGGTAAGTTCACCATTCGAGATCTCAACCGGCAATTAGAGTGGAATCTGCCAGACGAGGAGGCCGCAACCGTTGCCGGGCTGCTGCTGCACGAGTCCCGGCGAATTCCTGAGGTGGGACAAACATTCCTGTTTTACGGTGTGCGGTTTGAAGTTATTCGCCGCCAACGGCACCAAATCACGTCAATTAAGGTCACGCGCCAAGACGGAGGAACAGACTGAGAGAGTTACGCGCCGACAGAGGTTTTCCAAGAGAATTTACCAAATTAATTTCAATCAGTTATCGACATATTATTATAAATTGAGACTGATCAGGCAGCGTGACCTACAACTTAAAACTGAATTGGAGTATAATGCTTTGTGCAGTATTTGACCTTCTAAAAATTCAGAGGAGCGTGCCGCATAACCCATAAAATTGTGCCCGACATCGTCAAAAACCAGGCTCTGAAGTTTCTGAAGCCAGATGCCACCGCACGGGTGGCTGCACGTCTCATGGGCTCGAAGTGGATCAGCGCTATTCTCGTAACTGAAAATGACCGCCTCGTGGGCATCATGACTGAACGCGACCTGAAAGCCAGGGTTGTTGCAAGTTCGTTAGCCCCCGACGTCACGATCTTGTCGGACGTGATGACCGAGAATCTCGATACCGGTAACGGCGCGATTGCTTAACCGGCCGAGGGGTTCTGACCCGCTACGTGGTTGATGCGTTTAGCAGCCATTGATTGACCTGATGAATGGCAGTGCTTATACCGACGCCCCAGTGCGTTCGACAACCGATGGGGATCGACATGCCACTCTCTACTGCCGCCAGCAGAAAACTTATCCACACACGGGATATCAGGTGCCATGGATATGAGCGGGACGATGGACTCTGGGATATCGAAGGTCAGATTACCGATACCAAAAGTTACAGCTTTGACAATCAGGAACGGGGCCGTGTCGGCGCCGGAATGCCTGTTCATAATATGCTCGTGCGTCTAACTGTGGACGATGAGTTAGTTGTTCAAAAAGCGGAAGCGGGTACAGAATCTGCACCGTTTGGCGTGTGCCTCGAGATTTCAGCAAATGTTCGTCGACTTGAAGGTGTGAAAATTTCGTCAGGATGGACAAAAGCTGTCC
>CAXFCV010000435.1:0-13449 GCA_964000975.1 uncultured Rhodospirillaceae bacterium
AAAATCTGAAGCGTTGTCCCTGGTTGAAAAAATCACAGCCTTGGATATCTCTAAGGGCACCAAAGAGGAACTCATGGAATACAAACAGGACATTGACGATGGCGAGTTTGCCCAGATGGACCTTAGATATCTCCGTGCGCTTCACAATCGACTCGCGAAATAGATGCTCCGATGGGAGAGATCATCTACCACATGTGCCGAGAGGATGAGTGGGCTGCCGCCGCGGCGTTGGGGGTCTATAGGGGATCTTCCCAGGACAAAGCAGACGGTTTTATCCATTTTTCAAGTAAAGACCAGATTGTAGAAAGCGCGGCTAAGCATCGGAAAGGCCAGGTTGGGCTTATGTTGATTTCAGTCGATGTAGATGCCCTGGGCGACGCCCTCAGATGGGAAGAAAGTAGGGGACAGAAGCTGTTTCCCCACTTGTATGGCGAGTTACCCACGGGCGCTGTGTCGAAAGCCGAGGCACTTCCCTTAGGGCCCGATGGGTTTCATGTCTTTCCAGATTTTTAGTGGGTGATTGGAGCCGAGATGGGGTATCAGTGTTTCGAAGCACATAGGTGAGCAATTCTAGTGCCACGTTGAAAAATCGGCGGTCACCTCTTAGACTCTGAATCTACGTTTCTAATCAGAAAAATCGGATCACAGTCATGACCAGCCAAACGAAGATTCCCTGTGTTTTGATGCGGGGCGGCACATCTAAAGGAACCTATTTTCTTGCGTCTGATTTACCGGCGGATGAAGCCCTTCGGGATGACATTCTACTCTCCGTAATGGGATCGCCAGATGCCCGGCAGATAGATGGTGTTGGGGGTGCCAATCCGCTCACCAGTAAGGTTGCCGTCGTCAAACGATCAGCCCGCAAAGGGGTCGATCTGGATTATTTATTCGTTCAAGTTGTGGTGGACGAGCCTCGGACCTCGACATTGCAGAACTGCGGTAATATTCTGGCCGGTGTCGGTCAGTTTGCAGTCGAGCAGGGGCTCGTGCCAGCAGGTGATGGCGAGACTACGGTGACCATCTTTTTGGAAAATAGTGAAAGCTTGGCCGACGTGACATTCCCAAGTCAGAGCGGGGTTCCGGTCTACGATGGGGAGGCGCGGATCGACGGAGTGCCAGGCATGTCAGCCCCGGTTTTGATTAATTTTCGGGATACGGAGGGATCAGCTTGTGGTGCGCTCTTACCAACAGGAAAGCTAATTGATATGGTTCGGGGTGTAGAAGTGACGTGCATCGATAACGGCATGCCGATCGTTCTCATGGCAGCGTCGGACTTCGGTATAACCGGGTATGAAAGCCGGGAGAAGCTTAATGGGGACAGAGCACTGAAAGCCAGGATAGAGGCCATCAGGCTCGACATCAGCCACCGGATGAACCTCGGGGATGTTAAGGAGAAAACTGTGCCAAAGATGACCCTTGTGGCACCACCACGGGGTGGCGGCACCATTTGCACCCGGTCCTTTATTCCCCACGATTGTCATTCGGCCATCGGCGTGTTTGCCGCTGTGTCGGTGGGCACGGGTAGCGTGATCCCTGGCACAGTGGCGCACCGGTTGGCAGCTATACCGAAAGGGGATGCAAAACTTATTTCTGTGGAACATCCCACGGGAGAGTTCTCCATAGAGATGGAAATGGAGGACTTAGACGGACTACCTAAAATCAAACGGGCGGCGCTCCTGCGGACGGCACGGCGCTTGTTTGAAGGCAATGCTCTTATACCATCCGGAGTTTGGGATGGCTCAAACCCTGCAGCGATGGATCCTGCCACGTAACGCGCAAAAATTCTGCAACCGCGCCGCTTTGCGATATTGTGGCACGTAGGCTCATCATCATAATGAAAGGACAAAAGCACTAGTTGGCCGAAAAAGTTGAACATATCCCCCAACCTAGCCACGTGACTGAGGGCAACACCTGTCAGAAAATAGGGTTCCCCGAGTGCAAGGCCGAGGTTTGATCATGGATCGGCCATCTTAAGACCGTATTCCCGAAGAATGAGTTGCGCCAGGTTTCGGTTATCTCGATCACACGATCTAGTGCGTCAAGGATAACACGGGCTGTTGCCTGAAGCCGGATTACGACCCCCAGAACATGCTGCCCTGATTGAAGGATAGAATGATCAGCTACATATTCAAGAAAGAAGGTTTCTGGCGCAGTTAGAATCGCAGCTCTTTGGTGTTAACCTTTTTAACCTTACTGCCATATTCTGCGGGTAAACTCTCCCCATGGAGACAGTTATGCATTCCGGATTAACAGGCATCGCCATTTTGGTGCTAGCCGCGCTGATGTGTGGTATGGCCATGGAGCGCATGAGGCAGCCCGCTTTTGTCGGCTATATCCTCGCAGGGTTGCTACTTGGGCCCACCGCCCTTGGGCTCGTAGAAGACCGCGAACAGATCGATATAATTGCCGAGCTCGGTGTGCTCATGCTGCTCTTTGTGATCGGTATGGAGCTTTCTATCCGGCTGTTCCTGAGATTGTGGAAATTCGTCTTACTTGCCACGGGTTTCCAAATTCTAGCCGCCGGCGGTATCACGCTGCTGTTGTCAAATGTCTTTGGCTGGAGCCTGGGCATGGCTGTCTTGCTGGGATTTGTCGTGGCTCTATCCAGCACAGCAATTGGCATTAAGATGCTCGAGGAAACCGGTGAGCTGAAAACCCGCACTGGCGTCCTCTCCGTTGGGATCCTGATTGCCCAGGATTTGGCATTCGTGCCCATGCTTTTGGTGTTGGGCGTTATTTCCGTCGGCGAGGCTGACTATCGGGGGCTACTAGTGCTGCTTGGGTCTGTCCTCATGCTGGGTTGGCTCATGTGGTATTTGGCCAAGGGTGGCAGTATCCAAATACCCTTTCTAAAAAATATCGTTCAGAACATGGACCTCACGCCCCTGGGCGCGCTGGCTTTTTGTTTTGGTGCGGCGGCGGTCTCCGGCGTGCTTGGTCTGTCGCCGGCATATGGTGCTTTTCTTGCGGGCCTGGTGTTGGGCAACAGTGGAGAGCGGCCGACCTTTATTGGCAGCATTCGGCCCATTCAGAGCATTCTGATGATGGTGTTCTTTGTTTCCATCGGGCTGTTAATCGATTTGCAGTTTATTTGGGCGAACATCGGAACCGTACTCGTACTGTTATTCCTGGTAACTATATTGAAGACGGCGATGAACACTGCCATCGTTCGTATGCTCGGCCAAACGTGGCGCCAGGCATTCCTGGTCAGTGTGATGCTTGCTCAAATTGGTGAATTTTCCTTCCTGCTCTCCAAAACGGGCCTAGAAACCGGCATTATAGGCGGCGATACCATGCGGCTTGTGGTGGCTGTAACGGTGCTCAGCCTCGCCATCAGCCCGCTCTGGGTTGTGACCGCCCGACGACTTCATAATTTAACGACTAACGTGAACACACTCGCCGAACTTTTGTCGTCGATCTATGCCCAAGAAGCTAATACTGTGGCAACTGCGAGCAGCAAAATCAGGCCACAAATCGCCTTAGTCTCCCGATGGGTAAAAAACACGATGCGCAGTCCCAGAGCGCAAGACCTTCTCCGTCAAGCATTTTTGTCGCTTCGTAGGATCGTCGCGAGGCTTCCTTTTTATTCGTCAGCCGAGGCAGTAAAAGATCATCCTCTAATTGAGGAAGGCGAGAAAAAAGGGGGCGATAAAAGTGCCTGATTTTGGATTGGAGGCGCGCGCTCGGGATCGGGGCTTTCACCTGATTGCGGGTGTTGACGAGGCGGGCCGCGGACCCTGGGCCGGTCCAGTGGTAGCCGGTGCTGTTATCCTGAATAATGATGGCTTGCCGCGTCGCTTACTAGAAGGACTTGATGATTCGAAGAAACTTAGTGCCCAGAAGCGGGATGAGCTATTCGCCCTGTTGCCGAACTGGGCGGCCATCGGCGTGGGACTGGCGGAAGCATCGGAAATCGATGAGATTAATATCCTCCGGGCAAGTTTTCGGGCCATGGAGCGAGCCCTAGCCGAACTTCACCCGCCACCGGATTACGTGTTGGTAGATGGCAACAAATTACCCTCCGTTCCCTGTGCCGCCGAGCCCGTGGTTAAGGGTGACAGCCGTTCGCTCTCCATCGCAGCGGCATCAATCGTGGCTAAAGTAACCCGGGATAGAATCATGGCGGGCCACGCAGATCAATTCCCGGCTTACGGCTGGGAGCGGAATGCCGGATATGGCACGGCGGAGCACAAAGCGGCCCTAACGCGTTGGGGCGTTACAGATCAGCACCGGAAAAGCTATGCGCCGATCCGCAAGATGTTGAGTCTTGATTGAGAGGAAACGCCATATATTGCGCTCAAAATCTTCCTAAGCCATTGATTCTGAATAGTTCTTGACCTTTAGAGTCTGGCGACTCAGGATGGGCAGCATGTCTGAGAAGCAGCAATACAAGGTCAATCGGATTCTCGAGGGGAACAGCACTGACGTGATGAAGTCCCTTCCCGCGGGGTCCGTGGATGCTATTTTTGCCGATCCGCCTTACAATCTTCAATTGGAAGGTGAGCTTCTGCGGCCGAACAATAGCAAAGTAGATGCGGTAGATGATGCGTGGGACCAGTTTGATAGCTTCGCCGCCTATGACGAGTTTACCCGCGCGTGGTTAGGTGCGGCCAAACACGCACTGAAAGACGATGGTGCCTTATGGGTCATCGGATCCTATCATAATATCTTCCGCATCGGCGCGATTCTTCAGGACTTGGGATTTTGGATTCTCAACGATGTTATCTGGCGAAAGTCAAATCCCATGCCAAACTTCCGGGGTAAACGGTTCACTAACGCCCATGAGACCCTGATCTGGTGTTCCAAGAGAAAGAATTCAAGATATACATTTAATTACGAAGCTATGAAGGCGCTTAATGAGGATATGCAAATGCGCTCCGACTGGGTACTTCCCATATGCACAGGAGGTGAGCGGATCAAAAAGAATGGTAAGAAAGCCCATCCGACCCAAAAGCCGGAAAGCCTCCTGCACAGAGTGATTCTGTCCTCGACAGATGTCGGAGATATCATACTGGATCCTTTTTTCGGCAGTGGTACAACCGGTGCCGTTGCTAAGAAACTGGGGCGGAACTACCTCGGGATAGAGCAGGACAGGGACTATATTGAGATTGCGCTCAAACGGCTTAAAGAAATTCCAGAAGCGGCAGATCACAGTCTTCTATCCACTCCTTCAAAAAAGAGCGAGCCGCGCATCCCTTTTGGCTGGCTCGTGGAACGGGGGCTGCTGGAGCCGGGAACAGTGTTGTTCGATCAGCGCAAACGCCATTCAGCGAAGGTGCGCGCAGACGGCTCCATCATTAGTGCCGAACACCGTGGGTCCATTCATCGGGTCGGGGCCGCAGTGCAGGATGCTCCCGCGTGTAACGGCTGGCAATTCTGGCATCTCGATGTAGAGGGTCAGCTCATGCCCATTGACGTGTTGCGCCAGAAACTCCGCGCGGAGCTGCATTAGCTAGCACCGTCGTCTCATATCGTCTTGCGCGGCACCTCCCACACCTTATTCCTCTCTACCGGGTTGGATGGGGCACATCACCAGAATAGTCGTAGAAACCGCGGCCTGTTTTACGTCCGAACCAGCCTGCTTCAACATATTTTACGAGCAGCGGGCAGGGACGGTACTTGGTGTCCGCCAATCCGTCATGCAACACCTGCATGACAGAGAGGCAGGTGTCGAGCCCGATAAAGTCTGCTAGCTCGAGCGGGCCCATTGGGTGGTGCGCGCCCAGTTTCATGGATGCGTCGATGGCCTCTACTGATCCCACACCCTCATAGAGGGTGTAGACGGCTTCGTTGATCATGGGGAGTAGTATCCGGTTGACGATGAAGGCTGGGAAATCCTCCGAACTCACCGGCGTTTTATTCAGTTTCAATACGAATTCGTGAATGGTGTCATAGACCGACTGATCTGTGGCAATTCCGGAAATAAGCTCAATAAGTTCCATTAGTGGCGCGGGATTCATAAAGTGGACGCCAATAAATTGCTCTGGTCGGTCGGTCTGAGCAGCGAGACGCGTAATGGATATGGACGATGTGTTGCTGGCCAGGATGGCATCCTTCTTCAGCAAAGGGCAGGCCTTGTCGTATATACTTCTTTTGACCTCCTCATCTTCGGTCGCGGCCTCGATCACAAGGTCACATTCGCCGATTTCCGACATGTTCGTGGACATGGTAAGATGTCCAAGCGTTTCCGCCTTTTCTGCTTCAGAGAGTTTTCCGCGCTTTAATAAGCGGTTTAGATTGTTATCGATGGTGGATTGCGCGTTGGAGAGGATATCATCTGACAGATCCACCAGGGTGATATCAAATCCCGCTGCAGCACAAACATGCGAAATGCCGACACCCATCTGCCCTGCGCCTATAACGCCAACTTTTCCAATTTTATTTATCATGTTTGGGTACTGCCTCGTATTAGCTTTGTGTTGAGTGCGCTTTACCAGTATTCAACGCTCCTTTTTCGAGTATTATGAAAGGAGTTCTGCTTCCAGTTCCGGAACCGCTTTAAACAGATCTGCCACCAGGCCGTAATCCGCGATCTGGAAGATTGGCGCTTCCTCGTCTTTATTGATGGCGACGATGATTTTGCTGTCTTTCATCCCCGCAAGGTGTTGGATAGCTCCCGAAATGCCAACCGCGATGTAGAGGTCTGGCGCAACGATTTTGCCAGTTTGGCCGACTTGGTAATCATTAGGAACAAAACCAGAGTCTACTGCTGCCCGGGAGGCTCCAACAGCAGCGCCAAGAATATCCGCCACTTTTTCGAGCATCTCAAAATTTTCTCCATTTTGCATGCCACGGCCGCCCGAGATGATAATGTTCGCAGCCGTTAGTTCGGGCCGGTCCGATTTGGTAAGTTCGGAGCTTACAAAACTTGATAGCTCTGACGCATGGCCTGTGTTAATTTCTGCAATATTTGCAGTGTTCCCCCCAATTTCTGCCGCGTCAAATGCAGTGCTTCGAACAGTAATTACTTTTACCGGGTCCGCGGAACGCACAGTTGCTGTGGCGTTGCCCGCATAAATGGGGCGCTCGAACGTGTTGTCATCGACAATCCCCGAGATATCCGAGAGCTGTTGGACATCGAGAAGCGCAGCTAGGCGTGGCATTATGTTTTTTCCGACCGTGGTGGCCGGGCCCAAAATGTGGCTGTACCCGTCAGCTATGGATTGTAATAGGGGGACGATGGTCTCTGCGAGCGGCGTAGCATATTGTACCCCATCTGCTATAAGGACCTTGGATACCCCGGTTACAGTGGCGGTTTGCTCAGCTACGCCGCGACAGCTTGACCCCGCCACGAGAATATCCACGTCGCCAAGCTGTGTAGCGGCGGCGATTGTATTCAATGTCGCACCACTCAATTCAAGATTGTCGTGATCGGCATAAACAAGAACGGTCATGAAATCACCTTTGCTTCGTTACGGAGTTTATCGACAAGGCTGGCAACATCCTCGACCATCTCGCCAGCTTCACGTTTAGAAGGTTCAACGACCTTAAGCGTTGTGAGCCGGGGCTTGACGTCGACACCCAAATTGGCTGGTGTTGTCTCTTCAATGGGCTTCTTCTTGGCCTTCATAATATTCGGCAGTGAGGCATAGCGGGGTGTGTTTAGGCGCAAATCAGTGGTTATAACGGCGGGAAGCTGTAGGTTCAGCGTTTCTAGGCCGCCGTCAATTTCGCGAGTGACTCTTACGCTGTCGTCGCTCAGCTCCAATTTGGATGCAAATGTGCCTTGTGACCAGCCCAGCAATGCCGCTACCATCTGGCCGGTCTGATTGCTGTCATCGTCAATCGCCTGCTTGCCGACGATAATCATGTCTGGTGATTCCGTATCTACAATAGCTCGCATGAGTTTAGCAACGGCTAGAGGCTCAAGCTCTTCATCGTGCGCGATATGGATACCCCGATCTGCACCCATGGCGAGTGCTGTGCGGATGGTTTCCTGGCACTGTTGTGGTCCCATCGAGACGGCAATCAGTTCATCTGCTGCCCCATTTTCCCGAAGTTGGACGCCTTCCTCTACCGCGATCTCGTCAAATGGGTTCATAGACATTTTGACGTTTGCGTTTTCAACGCCGGTTTCGTCGCTTTTCACGCGGACTTTGACGTTATAATCGATGACGCGTTTCACTGCGACGAGAACTTTCATTCCAGTTCCTCCTCAAGGCGACCTACTACTCGTTTAGTTTAAGCCTAAACCAAATTTTGCACTGCATAATAAGCTATAATGGAATTTGTTCAACAGCAAGGCTTCAACAGCATCCTGGTTATGTCGCAGGGATGAAAGAGGGCTGCGCTAGAGGTTGGCGCCGGGTATCCATAGGACATCTGAAGCGCCGCCATCGTTTTGCTGGCGTGCTAGAACGAAGAGATGGTCGGACAACCGGTTAAGATAGATCACAGCAGGTGCATTAACTGGCTCAGTCTCCATCAGCGCAGTGGCCAGCCGCTCGGCCCTTCTGACAATGGTTCTGGCCACGTGAAGATAGGCCGAGGCCGCCGTTCCTCCCGGGAGGACGAAAGAAGTCAATGGGTTCAAACTCTCGTTTATTAAATCAATCTCCGCTTCGAGCCGATCAACTTGCGATTGGCCGATTCTAAGTGCTTTCTGTTCTGCGGGGTCATCTGGGGCTCCCTGAGGCCGTGCGAGATCCGCGCCCAAATCAAATAAATCGTTTTGTATGTTTCCGAGGATTTCGTCTGAGTGACCTGCCAGTGAGAGCCGCGCTAGTCCGATAAAGGAGTTGGCCTCATCCACCGTGCCATAGGTCTCCACCCGCAGATCATGCTTGGGAACTCGTGTGCCACCTGCGAGGGACGTCTGCCCAGTATCGCCGCCCCGTGTATAAATTTTATCGAGATTTACCATTACTCTCCTATTTCAAGGCTGCTGCAGCAAAAGTGATGAGTACTAGAAGTACGATGAGCCCCTGAAGATAGACCCGTACGCGCATCAATTTATTCCTGGCCATCGGCGTAATGCGACCGCCCAAAGCCATGCCGCCGAGGCCCAGAAACAAGATCACAACAAGGGCGATCATCAGCACAACAACAGCCACAGGGATAGTTTGAAGGATTGAATCCATCTGGGCCAAAATAGTCGGTCGCATCAAAATTGCCAGCCCTAAGAACAGAAAAAACTGAGCTAGTAGATTTCGGGAATTGTCAGCGTAAATACATCCCGTTCTTAAGTGCTCGATTCTTGAGGGCATTTTTGCAAGTTGAGTAAAACCGTATCGCCCACCACAGTTTTTCCATGAATTTAGTATCCAAAGGGCGAATATTTTATCATCCACATTACACTTAAGAGACTTGTCACCGTTGGTTACATATTACAAAGGCCGAGCTATGCTAGGTATTTCACTCACAAAAACACATGCAGGTTCTGCGCCGCCAAGCCAAACGACATAAAAGCCAATCACGTTATTCAAATTCAATTGATTCGGACTCAGACACAACAGTTAGTGAGAGCGGACAGCTGGTGTGCAAAACCTATAATCAAATCAGATCCTTCAGCTACCCTTTTTAAACCGCCTGACAAATTCCCGAACACGAATATTGGTATTTTATTTTATCGTGCCAAATTTTTCAGGTTGGAATGGCGCAAATAACCTTTTCTGTCGAGATCTAGAAACATAAAAGTAAAACGTAATCGCGGATCCTTCAGGGTTGTCGCACAAGACAACCGAATCTTTTGCTGAATTTTAACAATTCATCGTTAAGTTTGGCAAAGTGCGCGGAGGCACAAATGCAATTTTGGAATTTAGCGAGAAACCGGGACATACTGTATCCCCGGCGATTAATAAACCTGGTATGACATCGTATGCCAGCCGGGTTATGGTATAACTTCGATTTTATCTCACCTAGGAGGATTAGATGTTCTTTGACCAAATCAAAGAAATTGATGGAAACCTGAAAGATCTTAGGGACCATCTTAAAAATATTGGCTCGGCGGTGGATGTGCACTTTGATCAATTGGATGACATCGCTGCCCATATCATTGCTCTTGAAGCGATTATGGTGCAGGTGATGAAAAACATCGATGTGGATATGGATGCCGCCAGGGAGTGGATCCGTGAAAATACATCTGAAAGCACCGGCACTAATGAGGGCAGCATGAAGGCACAAGCGGTGCTGGAAGACTTTGCCAAGTAAGTCTGCAAGGGTCACGAAGCGAAAGAATTGGATCACGGGCAAACCATGGTGCCATACTGAGGCACCATGGTGGTCTGAAATTTAAGAAGGCTGATATCTTCAGAGGCTGTCTACAAACTAGATTCGCGGTTAGCCAGTTTATCCACATTTTGAGTAGACACAGCTGGCGCAGGTATCGCAACCTTCTAGGCGCATCAAACTGGCCTGGCCACATTTTGGGCATTGCCGGAAGTGCGACACTGCTCCCTTTCCCTGTTTTTTTTCTGGGTCCGCCGCGAGTTTAAAGACCCTCGACTGCCGAAGGGGCTGATCTAGGGGGAAGGAGTCTTCATCGGTAATGAAACCGATGGCAATCATGTGATCCTCAAGAACCTGACCGATTGCGGCGAGAAGCGACGGTACATATTTACCGCGCATCCATTGGCCGCCTCTGGGATCAAATACAGCTTTCAATTCTTCCACGACAAAGGAGACGTCCCCGCCCCGGCGGAAAACGGCAGAGATCATTCGAGTAAGGGCAACTGTCCAGGCATAGTGTTCAGTATTTTTGGAGTTGATGAAAACTTCGAAAGGACGCCGCCGCCCATCCTGTATTACGTCATTTATCGTTATATAGAGAGCGTGGTCGCTCTCCGGCCACTGAACTTTATAGGTAGCGCCCTGAAGTGAGTCAGGTCTGTCGAGAGGCTGAGTCAGGTAATGAAGGTTGCTGGCATCGCCTGAGTCCTTTGGTTTCACGCTGTCTACCGGCGGCGGTGGTAAAGGCAGTTCCGCCTGGTCTTCAGTCTGGTCGCGCGCTTCGTCGAGCAATTGCCCGGAACCACTGGATGGATTTGTCTCCAGCACCGCTCCGGTGACATCATTGGGCCTGTAGGTCGTGCACCCTTTGCAACCTAGGTCATAGGCTTGCATATAAACATCCTTAAATTCCTCGAATTGAATGTCCTCCGGGCAATTGATGGTTTTGGAAATGGAACTGTCGACGAATGTCTGCATCGCCGCCTGCATCACCAAATGGTCTTTCGGGCTCAAGTCTTTTGCATCCACAAAAGTATCCGGTAAGGGAGTGTTCTCTCCCCTCAGCTTTCGGAAAAGCCGGTAGGCATAGTCGGTGACCTCTTCATCCCGACGCGTTCCATCCGGCATCATAACATGGCGGATGTATGAGAAACTGAAGACTGGTTCGAGTCCGGAAGATACATTGTCTGCAAAAAGTGAAATGGTGCCGGTGGGCGCGATGGATGTCAGTAGTGCATTTCGAATTCCGTGTTCAGAAATCGCGGCTTTGATATCTTCGTCAAGCGTCACGATGCTGCCGCTTTGAAGATAGGCATCTCTGTCGAACAGCGGAAAAGCTCCTTTTTCCCGGGCGAGCTCCACAGATGCTAGATAGGCCGCCCGCCTAAGGGTGTTCATCCAAATTTCGGTCAGGTGCACGGCACCTGCGGAGCCATAACGCTCCCCACACATGATTAAGGCATCTGCGAGTCCTGTGACACCAAGTCCAATTCGCCGTTTGGCCTCGGCCTCTGCTTGTTGTTCTGACAGAGGAAAATTCGAAACGTCAATTGTGTTGTCCATCATACGGACGGCAGATGCTACAATGTCTCTCAATACCACCTCATTAATCTGGGCAGTCGGTGAAAAAGGATCGGTTACCATACGGGCCAGGTTGACCGAACCTAGCAAGCAAGCCCCATAGGGCGGTAGCGGTTGCTCACCGCAAGGGTTGGTGGCGTAAATTGTCTCACAATAATTCAGAGGATTTAGGCAGTTAATGCGGTCAACAAAGATCACGCCGGGTTCCGCATAGGCATAAGTCGCCCGCATGATTTTGTCCCAAATTTCGCGGGCCGGTAGGCTCTTATATGTTGTGCCATCAAAGGACAGATCCCAGGAGGAGTCTTCCTTCACAGCTCTCATGAAATCGTCAGTTATCAAGACGGACAGGTTGAACATTCGCAAGCGACCAGGGGCATGTTTTGCTTCGATGAAGTCTTCAATATCGGGATGATCACATCTCATTACGGCCATCATTGCACCGCGGCGTGAACCGGCACTCATAATTGTGCGGCACATAGCGTCCCAGACATCCATGAAGGAGAGCGGGCCGGAGGCATCGGCCCCAACACCTATGACAGGTGCTCCTTTCGGGCGTAGTGATGAAAAGTCGTACCCTATGCCGCCGCCTTGCTGCATGGTCAGCGCCGCTTCTTTTAAAGAAGTGAAAATGCCGGACATATCATCCGGAATCTTTCCCATGACAAAACAGTTGAAAAGTGTGACATCCCTCTTCGTTCCAGCGCCCGCTAAAATTCGACCGGCCGGCAGAAATTTGAAATCACTCATCGCCTCAAAAAATTTTTCGCGCCAATGATCCTGGTCTTTTTCCGGGTCAGCCAGAGCAGCTGCAATACGCCTGAATGTATCGGGCATGGTTTTGTCGACAGGCGTGCCGTCATCGGCTTTAAACCGATATTTCATATCCCAAATTTGCTGAGAAATAGATGATTTGCTGGCCATTTTCCTCTCCCGAACCGGCTGGAAAAACTCTGGCGCTCGGCTCGTATGACGGATGTGAGTGAGATAAGCAGAGATTCAAGATCAAAGTGTAGAGTCATGCTAGAAAGTGGTCAATAAAAATGTTCTTGATTTGTTTCCACAAATAAGGCCTGTTTTTATCCACAATTGGTGGATTCTAATACATTGAAAAAAAACAATAAATCTAATTTTCCACGGGATTAAGATGAAGATGGGGATGTCCCCCGAGGGCTTCTTGCTCCAGGTCACGTGTTGTGTCCTCGATTGCAGATTCCAGCTGTGACATGAATTGTCTCCTGTCGAGGCCGCTTGGCATGGCGGGAAGGAACTGGATAGTCATTTTCCCAGGGTGCTTCAAAAATTGCCTTCGCCCCCAAAAAAGACCGGTATTGAGCGCAACCGGAATCACTGGAGCCCCGATCCGGCGGTAAAGAGCGGCTATGCCCGGATGATATGTGTTCGTTGTTCCTGGCTCGGAGCGGGTGCCCTCGGGAAAAATAACGATGGAGCGGCCCTCTGCCAAGATATGCTCGCTGTCGCGGACCATTTGCCGTATGGTAGAAGCCGCGCCGGACCGGTCGATAACCACATGCTGACTTTTGGCCATATACCATTTCCAGAAGGGAATGCTGTTAAGTTCCTTTTTCATGATGTAAGCGGTTTCTGGATTCTGCCACAGAAAGAACATGGTCTCCCAAGTTGACTGGTGTTTGACCGCATAGATGACTGGCCCGTGCGGCACATTTTCTTGCCCCCTTA
>CAXFCV010000436.1:0-4318 GCA_964000975.1 uncultured Rhodospirillaceae bacterium
CGTCGACAATCCCCGTCCCCTGCTTCTGTAAGCCGGAGAAGGCCCTCGCCGTGGCGGTTTTGCTAAGTGACGGTCGCCGGAGGGCCAGGCAAAAAGTCCTTATTGTGTGCTCCGGCGCCAACGAGGACGTAATTTTTTTTTAATCGAGTTTGGGGGAAAAATGATGACGGAAGAATTGTTTCGGTTGGACTCCTACCTATCATCTTGCGACGCCCTTGTTGTGAGCGCGGACAGCACGGGGATTGAGCTTGATCGCACCGTATTTTATGCCACCGGGGGTGGCCAGCCTGGAGACCAGGGTATATTGCGTCTGAAAGGTGGAGGCGAGATTGATATTACTGGCTGTCAAAAAGACCGAGAGAGCGGACAACATATCCATATTCCGACAGAGGGCGCTGCATTACCGGCGGTTGGAGCGAGGGTTATCGCAGAAATTAATTGGGAGCGGCGGCACAAGCTGATGAGGATGCACTCCTGTCTGCATCTTTTATGCGCCATAGTTGACGGTGGGGTGACTGGCGGCCAGGTGGGCGAGGAAAGAAGCCGATTGGATTTTGATTTAGAAGATACCTCGCTCGACAAAGAAGCTCTTACCGTTAAGCTGAACCATTTGATTATCGATAACCATAGCGTCAAAATTTCGTCCATAAGCGATGCGGAGCTTGCGGCAAACCCACACTTAGTCCGCACCATGTCGGTACAGCCGCCAACTGGCGCCGGTGCGGTAAGGCTGATTAGCATCGGTAGTGTTGATCTTCAGCCGTGCGGTGGCACACACGTGAAGACCACTGGTGAAATTGGACCTGTGCGGATTGGCAAGATCGAAAATAAGGGCAAACATAATCGTCGTATCAATGTCCATTTGGAAACATGAACAATGGCTGTTGAAATCCGCCCGGCTAGGGTGTCAGAGGACATTCAAATTGTGCATCATCTGTTTGTTGAGTATCAGCAATGGCTTCAAGTTGATTTGTGATCTAGGGACTTTGATAAAGAGCTGGCAAGTTTTCCGGGCCAATACGCGGAACCCCTCGGTAGCAGATTGCTCACATGGGATAACGAATGCCTATTCGGCGGTGTGGCTGTCCGGCCCATGGATAGGCTTGATATTTGTGAAATGAAACGCCTCTACCCAAGAGAGCCCTGGAGGGGTAGGGTGATCGGCCGTCAGTTGGCCGAGGGTTGTCTCTCATTCGCGTACGACGCAGGCTATGCAAAGATGGCACTCGATACGGAGCTGGGTCTGGAAACCGCTATTTGTATGTATCCGAAGATCGGCTTTGTGGAGATTTCTCAATATTATGAGAGTCCCATGAAGGACATGATTTATATGAAAAAGGAACTCTGATGAGGTCGTATAAGATAGCCCTTATTCCCGGCGACGGGATCGGCAAAGAAGTAATGCCCGAGGGCATTCGCGTGCTTGAAGCTGTGGGACGTAAGTTTGATCTTAATTTTACCTGGCAGGAGTATGACTGGAGCTGCGAGACCTATCACAAAACCGGTCGGATGATGCCCGAAGACGGCATTGATCAGATGCGCGACAGTGATGCGGTGTATTTAGGGGCGGTGGGTTATCCCGGGGTCCCAGATCATATCTCCCTTTGGGGATTGCTGATCCCAATCCGCCGAGAGTTCCACCAGTATGTCAATCTTCGTCCGTGTCGGCTATTCCATGGAGTGCCCTGCCCGCTGGTCGGCAGGGAGCCGGGAGACATTGACATGATGATCGTCCGAGAAAATGTTGAGGGGGAATACTCAGAGATTGGTGGACGGCTCTATGAGGGGACCGAGAACGAAGTAGTAATGCAAGAGAGTGTTTTTACGCGAATGGGTGTAGACCGTATCTTGAAGTATGCCTTCGAACTTGCCGAGAAGCGACCACGCAAACATCTTACAGCGGCGACAAAATCGAACGGTATTATTCATACTATGCCTTATTGGGATGAACGCCTCGCTGTCATGGGGGGGAGTTATCCGGGGGTTGATTGGGATAAATACCATATAGATATTTTGACGGCGAACTTCGTGAGACATCCGGACTGGTTCGACGTGGTTGTCGGTAGCAACCTGTTCGGCGATATTCTCTCCGATCTTGGGCCCGCCATTACTGGAACCATCGGGATCGCTCCGTCCGGGAATATTAATCCGGAAAAAAAGCACCCATCTATGTTTGAACCCGTCCATGGCTCCGCACCGGATATCGCGGGTCGGGGGATTGCTAATCCCATTGGTCAAATTTGGTCCGGCGCTATGATGCTTGACCACGTAGGAGAGCCAGCAGCAGCAGCGGCCATCGTTAATGCCATTGAGACCGTTTTGGAGGACGGAACTTGCCGGACCCGGGATATGGGCGGACAGGCCACAACCGCAGAATTGGGGCAGGCGATTGAGCGCGCCTTGACCTAAGACTTTCCGCTAGTTCCCACCGTAAGAACTCTTTTCCAGAGGTGCAGGATCCATACCAGTTTTGCGACCGTAAATCAGGAATCCTGAATGTGCCGCCGGCGACACCCTAAGATTTAAATGGGGGCACTCGTTGCTATATCTTCAAGGCGTTGGCACCATATGACGTGATGTGGTTGCCGGTGGTGATCACGTCTATCGGAGTTCTCAGCTCCTTCATGGCTATTTTTATATTTTCTGTTGTGGTGGAAATCGAAAAGGCGATGGCCGAAGGATAGTTGACTGTTGTTGCCCAGGCCCATTACAGGGTCGTTGAGGCAGAGAGATTTATTTGGCCCGTGTTGCTTAGGCTCCCGCCCCTTGCCGTAATGGTTTTACTGTGGGGCTGGTAGCCCTTAATTAGTCGAATAATGCCGTTTGGGTGCGCGAGAATATTTGACCCGAGGCATGCTGGCTGTTCTTATCTACCCTGTCTCAGAAAAGCAGGACATTACCTTTTGTCCAGTTATAAAGAATATTTCCCGGTGCGATGAGAACAGCCAAACGTGCCACGTAGGGTATTTAAAATAAATGCGCCGGCCATCGGTCTACCGGGCCGTTACCCATCCCGAAGGTTCGCGTTTATTTCTGGGCTCCTAGTGTAGAATTATAAAAGCGTGGCCTCGGGCAGAAAAAAAGAGCGGGCACGCACAGGTATTGAAACTTAGATAATTTCTCCACGTGTTTCCTCAGGCCACTTGAATGGCTAATATAACGCAGACGATAGCAGGTAAAAATAATATCGGAACACGAGAGGGACCCGTCACATGCAACTATCCACTGCTCATAAAAAATCACTGTTGGCGGAACACTTTCTGCTTCGGCACCTTCCAGGGACAGCGCTTGATCGGATCGTCCGGGAAACCAAATCGGTTCACTACGATGCCGAAGATATCATTTTTCGCAAAGGCGACAGTGCGGACACCATGATGGTGATTGTAAAAGGGGTGGTGCGCGTCTCCTCGCCGTCAACCGAAGGCGACAATGTTACCTTCGCAAAACTAGCTGATGGAGACGTCTTTGGTGAGATTGCACTAATTGATGGCCACGAGCGGTCTGCAAATGCGGATGCTGCCGAAGAAACTGAAATCCTCGAGGTTCACCGGGACTCATTTGTCCCGATTTTGCTGGAGAACCCGGAGCTCTGCATTGATCTATTGAAATTAGTTTGTAATCGCATCCGTAATACCAACTCATTGCTTGAAGACTTTAGTTATCTTGATCTTCGGTATCGGCTAGCTAAGCGCCTTATGTATCTCAGCAACAGCGAATTGTCCTCATCGGAGGGTGTGAACATCTCTATACGGGTGTTGAAGGAAGATCTCATAGCGATGATGGGTGTCGATCGAAGTGTTGTGGAAAATCAGCTGACGATTTGGTCTGATCTTGGCCTTATTAAAAATGAGATCGGCTGGGGAACAGTTAACGACGGTGACAAACTAGCGCAGATTGTAAATCGAGATAATTAAAGCTAGCTGAGTTATTTATTGAGTCGGGAGGTTATCTCAGACCGAGCCCCTCTCTGCCTTGTCAGCACCCATATTGTTATACATCAGGCCGATCTGATCCGTTCAAGGACCGTTAATATGTTGAAACTATACAAGGCTGGAAATTCCATTTGTACTCAAAAGGTGCTGATGACGTTGGATGAAAAGGGCCTCGATTTTGATACTCATGAAATTAACCTGTTCAAAAATGAACAATATGATCCCGAGTATCTCAAATTAAACCCGAAAGGCGTGGTTCCGACGCTAGACCATGACGGTAGAATTATTATCGAGTCTACGCTCATTTGTGAGTATCTTGACGAAGTATTTCCGTCGCCGCGGCTTGTTCCAGAGGAGCCATATAAAAAATCGAAAATATTAAATTC
>CAXFCV010000437.1:0-1974 GCA_964000975.1 uncultured Rhodospirillaceae bacterium
CTATGTTGGCTATGACGAAGGGGGGGCCTTAAACGAGGCGGTCCGGCGCAGGCCCTACCAAGTCATCTTGTTCGACGAGGTCGAGAAAGCGCACCCGGATGTATTTAATGTGCTTCTACAAGTACTCGATGACGGCCGCCTCACGGATGGCCAAGGACGGACTGTGGATTTTCGTAATACCATCATCATATTAACCTCGAACCTGGGATCCGAATTGCTTGCCAATCAAGCGGAGGGGCATGACTCTAGTGAACTACGCGACAGTGTCATGTCAGTGGTCAGAAGTGCCTTCCGTCCGGAGTTTCTTAATCGGTTAGATGAAATTATCTTGTTCCATCGACTGTTTCGCGATCATATGGGCGCTATCGTTCAAATCCAACTGGAACGTCTGCGGTCGCGGCTCGATGAGCGGAAAATAAACTTGGAAATCGATGACCGTGCACTCACCTGGCTGGCCGACGCGGGATATGACCAGGTATACGGGGCACGACCTCTAAAGCGCGTAATCCAACGAAGTCTGGAGAACCCTTTGGCCACCTTTATCTTGGAGGATCGGCTACGCGATGGCTCAACAGTGTCTGTCAGCGCAGGCAATGGCGCACTTTTGATCAATGGGGAGAAGGTATAGTAGAATGTCCACCCAAACAACTTAGTTGCCCTCTCGACGCGCAGAATCAGAAAACTTGGCGGGTCTGGACGCGGTGGCGTATCTTCTGGCAGTCTTGTCTCTAACAGCTTTAAAACGGGCCAGTTCCTTATCTTTCAATTTGGTTCCAGACGGCATTTTTACTATAAGAGGATTGACTTGCCGGTTATGGCGCAAGATCTCGTAGTGCAAATGCGGTCCGGTCGACCGACCGGTCGTACCAACATAGCCGATGATTTGACCTTGCCGGACTCGCCGCCCCGTTTTAGCGCGTGGATGATAACGGCTCATATGAGCGTAAGCGGTTTCAAATTCGGAATTGTGACGGATCCGAATGTAGTGACCGTAACCGCCGTTACGACCTCTCCTCACGATCAGGCCATCTCCGGCGGCATAAATAGGCGTTCCCCGAGGGGCCGCAAAATCTAACCCTCGGTGCATCTTTGTATAACCCAAAATTGGATGACGACGTTTACCAAAACCTGAGGACAACCGCGCGCCATTGATAGGAGTTCGCATTAAAGCTTTGCGTGCACTTTTTCCTTTAGTGTTAAAATAGTCGATTAAACCTTTTTTTGTCTTATATCGGTAAAGCGGGTTCTGACTCTTGCTTAGGATAAGATTACCGTACAAGATTTCGCCGTAGCGGGCGAATTCGCCATCTTCGGTGAATAATGTCTCGAACAAGATTTCAAATTCGTCACCTGGCCGAATACCGCGTTGAAAATCGACGTCCCAAGAATAAATTCGGATGAATTCCATTAAAACTGGCGCAGGCACTCCGGCATTTCGAGCAGAGAAATAGAGGCTAGAACGGATTGTTCCGCGGGTGCGGACTAGCCTCCGGTCTACCGCTATTTTCCGCTTTTCAGCCTCAAACTGTTCTGCGCCTACGTGTTTCAGGCTCACTTCTGTGAAAGTGCTGGGACGCAACGTTAATGCTGTTAGACGATTATCTCCCGGCTGAGATGTCTGCGGGACCAAGTAGAGTGTCAATTCTTGCCCGAGCTGCAACATTTTGGGGTTAAAGTGTTTTGACAAGGCCTTGATCACTCGATGGGCCTCTGGTGGAGATACGCCTTCCCGTGTGAGCAGCGCACTGAGTGTATCGCCTTTCCCAACTGTCACCGTTTTAGTAAATTTAGGGGGTGGAAAGTCGATCGCATCCACCGGGGGAACGGGAAGATTTGGGACGGTCGTTGACCTGATCATCATTTCCAGTTCGGGATCTTGGAGAGCTGCATCAGACGGCGACCAGTCAATAACTAGCAGGGGTAAAATGGTAGCACCAACAATCACCAGCCCCATCGGAGTCTTGCGCATGAACC
>CAXFCV010000438.1:0-6186 GCA_964000975.1 uncultured Rhodospirillaceae bacterium
CTGAAAAAAGAATAGAAGAACTACGTTCTGGAGTGCGCCCTGCGTTGGCTCCTGATTCAAATGCAAAATACGTTGCTGAAGTTACGGTCAACCTGGACGAAATTGATGAACCTATGATCGCCGATCCAGATGTAGAAAATATGGATCCATCAAAAAGATACACCCATGATACGATCAGGCCAATATCACACTATAAAGCAGAGAAAAAAGTTGATTTGGGTTTCGTAGGATCCTGCATGGTTCATAAAGGAGACTTGAATATTGTAGCGCAAATGTTCAAAAATCTCGAAAAGAACCACGGTCGCATTGATTTTAAAGCACCCCTAGTTGTTGCACCGCCAACTTATAATATCGTTGATGAATTAAAGGCGGACGGCGATTGGGGCATATTACAAAAGTATGCCGGTTTTGAATTTGATGATGGAAATCCAAAAAATGCGGCGAGAATGAAATATAATAATACACTCTATTTAGAGCGTCCGGGGTGTAATCTGTGTATGGGTAATCAGGAGAAAGCTGAGAAGGGTGATACTGTATTAGCAACCTCTACCCGCCTTTTTAGGGGCAGGGTTGTTGAGGACTCCAATGAAAAAAAGGGGGAGTCACTTTTAGCCTCAACTCCTGTCGTTGTTTTGTCTACTATCCTAGGTCGAATGCCTAGCATTCAGGAGTATAAATCTGCGGTAGAGGGAATTGACCTCACTAATTTCTCCCCGAAAGCGTAAATACCCGTGATTGGGGTTTACCGGAATTGCAGCCCAACAAGTTTTAGTAGCAGTTTATGAAGAAATTACGCAGCCTCGAAGATTTGCGCGTGGCCGGACAAAGAGTCCTGGTCCGAGTTGATTTCAATGTTCCCCTTCAGAATGGCAGGGTCACCAGTGACACACGGGTACGCCAAGCTGTGCCCACGCTGACAGAACTTGTTGCCAAAGGTGCTAAGGTGATTGTTGCTAGTCATATGGGTCGACCGAAGGGCGAGATAGTGCCTGAGCTCTCCTTGGAACCGGTAACACAGACCCTTAAGACCCATATGCCAAAGACCGATATCAGGTTTGTTGGAGACACCATAGGCCAAGTGGCCAAGACAGCGTCTAATGACCTCTTGCCGGGCCAAATCCTTGTTCTTGAGAATCTCCGATTTTTGCCGGGCGAAGAGAGCAATGATTATGATGTCATTAGAGGCTTGGCGCAGTTGGCAGATCTTTACGTGGATGATGCGTTCTCCTGCGCGCATCGGGCCCATGCATCTATTGAGGGTATTGCAAAGTGCTTGCCATCGGCGGCTGGTCGTTTGATGGCTCTTGAAATTGACGCCCTTTCACGTGCTTTAGAGAACCCCGCGCGGCCTCTCACAGCGGTTATTGGCGGTAGCAAAATATCAACCAAATTGGGTCTACTTGAGAACCTCGTGACAAACGTTCAGAACCTGGTGATCGGCGGCGCCATGGCAAACACTTTTCTCCTTGCCAATGATGTGGGTATCGGGACTTCCTTATGTGAGCCTGATATGCTGGGTACGGTAAAACGTATCCAAGTGAAGGCGAAAGAACAGGGCTGTGAACTCATCTTACCGTCAGATGCTGTCACAGCGCCGGCACTGGAAGCTGGTATCATCTCGAGGACTGTAGGCATCGACGAGGTGCCTGCTGATCAGATGATCCTGGACATGGGCCCCAAGAGTGTTTCGCGCCTGACCAATGTTTTTGGGGACAGTAAAACTGTTATCTGGAATGGTCCTCTCGGCGCGTTCGAGGTGCCGCCATTTAACGATGGCACGCAGGCTGCCGCCCGGCAGGTAGCCGCTCTTACTGCTAGTGGAGAGATTATGAGCATTGCGGGGGGTGGTGACACGGTGGCCGCACTAGAAGCCGCCGATTCGGCGGATGACTTCAGCTATGTCTCCATGGCAGGTGGGGCCTTCTTAGAGTGGCTTGAGGGCCGGGCCCTGCCCGGGGTGGCGGTTTTACTCGACGGATAAGCGGGTTACGAAGAGCCTGCCCCGGCTTGTCCGTCTGATTTGATCCGTCCCAGGAGATCATCCAGCATGCCGCGGAGATCTTCGGATTGACGCAACAACTCCGTGGCTGCATCTAGCGCGTCATTTTTAGCATTGGCCGCGAATTCGACGGCAACCCGGTTAACCTCTTCGATTGTTTTCCCTATCTGCTGTATTCCTTGGATGGCTTGTTTAGTGCCATTTTGTACTGTCTCGATACGGTCGTTAACCGGCGGGTTATTGAGGTGGTTTCCGTTTTCGGCAACGCTTGATCCCGACAAAACTGACAAGTTTTTTGGGTCATCAGGTGGCAGATCGCTAAACATCGCCATCTGGACGGCCAACAGGCCCATCTGGTCACTAATGGACGCCATAAGGCGTTCTATATCATCTATTTTTTTCAGGGAATCTGAGAGGCCGCTGACCATAAAGTCGGATTGTTCCGCGTCCTTCGCCGCACTTGACGCGTTCTGGCTTGTTTGCGCAACTTTTTGACTGAAGCTTGAGAGGGGTGTTCCTAGCGATTCTCGCAAGTTAGCCGAGATATCTGCTGGGATGTCGGAGAGGGAAACCGGATCTGAAGTGCGGGACTGAGCGGGCTCGGCCTTTGACACGCGCGCTTCTAAAATTTCTCTAGTCTGGAGCCGAGGGGCTGTCGTTTCTAGCGCGCTCGGAATCGAATATTTTGTTGTTTTTGGCTTCACAGTCGAAGTGCCGGGTGCTACTGCCGACTGCTCCGAATTTTTCAGATGATCTTCTAGTTCTTGGCGGAGCCGGTCTGCCTGCACCATATTCTCTCTGAAATACAGAAGCGCGTTGGCCACATCACCCGTTTCGTCGTAATTGGCTAGTGCAGGAATGCTTACTGATCGGTTGCCTCGGGCAAGCTGGACTGCGGCCCTGGCCAGGTCTGTTACGGGATGTGCAATGCTTCGGATTAAGAGCGCGCCAACCAGAGTCAGAGAAAGCAGCACTAATAGGGCCCCGCTGACGATAATGCGGCGAACTTCCATTCTAGTTACCTCTGCATCCGACTTGGCGGTCTCGCGCAGGCTGACCGAAAATTTAACGAGGGCTGTCAAATTGGGGTTGATATAGGTTGCCACTTCTTCCAGGCGCGATATCTCATTGCTCTGAAGAAGGCGGGTTCGGGAAAGCTGATCCATGTGCGCGGCATATGACTGAATCTGTTGCGCAAGACTTTTTTTGATCTGCGCCGACAGCGTGGACGCGGTCACCGATTGCTTCAGGTTATTAAGCGCATCGCTTACAGATTCAGAGTACTCCTCGGTAACTCTGGACCGCAACCCCCGCTCCAATTTACGAATCACCACCAATTCAGATATAAGGCGAGGAGCCCCTAGATCTCGTAGCCTATCTTCAAGGGCAGAACCCGAGACTAATGCATTACCCGTCAGGCCTGCGCTCTCGTCGTTGCCCAAGATCGACTGCAGACGCATAATGTTTTGAAAATGGGTGGCATGCTGGGTTATGCCATCTGTAAGGGTGATGACCAGTTTTTGCGCATCGAGAGCCGCGGGTATGCCCCGTAAACGGGTCAGAATTGATACTGTCCTGCTCGACTCGCTGGTATATGACCCGGCAAATTTAGTGTGCTGGCTGACCGCGAAATTATTGCCGTCGTTTGTCAGTCTGTTGACCATGGTCTCGACCCTGTTTACCAATGTAAATACATTGCTGCTGGACTCCAGATTATCTGTGGCACGTGACATCCGGTGATCCGCCACATAGAGCACTGCGCCCATGGCGACGATTGAGACCAGACTAAAAAAGACAAACAATGTAATGCGTGCGTTTAACCTCATTCCACCAAACAACGTGCGCGTGTCCTGCGTTTGGAATGGAACAGAATAGGTTTCTTCCACCAACTCTCTCGCCGCCATCAATCTATCCCTCAGATGCGATCCTGCGGTTATAGTCTCCGCCAGGCCGTTGAATTTGTGATTATCTTATATCCTATTGCTGTAAAACAGCAATTCTCATTGGGAATGGGATATGTGGATCGGTTTTTAGGCGTGACTGCACTGAGGTTTTTGCCGAAGTTGGCTGCTAAGGCTCAATAACGCTCTGGTGGTGCCACAATGGTCCCACTGCTTTCAGGGAGATAGTTAAGATTTTTTTGTTCGCAGGATCAGGAGCACAGGTGCAAGCTGCCACTGCGACCTCCCGTCAGGTAATGCGCGAGTGTGGCATGTTTGTAGTCCCATCAATCCAGCTCGAGAAAACTGACCAAATTTTTATGCAGTGCTAAGTATTGGGTATGTGCCCCCGGAGGTTGGCGATGAGACCGTCGCGCGCAGGGTAGATGTAAGTCTGACCGGCGAACGTCCCGAAGATGTCGATGTGCCGTGCGTGGCCTACCTGTCTATCTCCGCTTACCTTCGAGACCGAGCCTTACTGTCTGTTAACCCTTTAGATTTATCGTCGTTAACTATGAACGATGGTCTGACCCTCTCCAATAACACGCCTCAATCAGGCGTAAGTGCCGCCAGAGGGCCTGTGCGTCAGCAGGCGATGGCGGGTTATGAGGCGTCACGCGAAGTCGAAAATCGTGTGCGTGTGACCATACCTATGAATGATCCAGAATTTAAAAATGCGGTGACGCGGCTAAACCGTGATCTCGAAGCCGATGCACCGCTTCGACAAGACGTCCCCAGAGGCTACTACTTGAACGTAAGGGTTTGACCCCTCCCTTTCATCTGGGTCGTTCGCTGCCACGTCCTTAGACCAAATCCCTGACAATTTTCTTAATTAAGTTCTATACCTAGCAAAGAGCCCGCAAACTCCAGGGCATCGAAACTCTGAAGATCTTCAAGTTGTTCTCCAACGCCAATGGCGTGAACGGGCAGGCCAAATTTTTCGGCCAGCGCCACGAGGACTCCGCCTTTAGCTGATCCGTCGAGTTTAGTCAGCACTAGGCCATCAACGTTTATCAAATCGGAAAAAATTTCGACCTGTGAATGGGCATTTTGGCCGACGGTCGCGTCGAGAACCTGGAGACATGTATGGGGGGCTGTCTCATCAACTTTTTGCATAACCCGGATGGTTTTCTGCAGCTCTGCCATTAGTTCGGCCCGGTTTTGAAGACGTCCCGCAGTATCGATGAGCAGGACGTCTGCTGATTGTTTTTTGGCAAGGGTAAAGGCGTCGAAGACCAGACTTGCCGGGTCGGTGCCGGGATCTTTTGCTATCACCGGGGAGCCTGTTCGTTCACCCCAGATTTGAAGTTGCTCCGCGGCTGCGGCCCGGAATGTATCTCCCGCCGCCAGGACAACAGTTTTCCCGTCGCGAGTCAGGGCGTGGGCCAATTTTCCAATGGTTGTTGTTTTGCCGCTGCCATTGACACCGCAAAACAAAACAACGTGTGGCTTTAGTGCAGGATTAGGAACAAACGGTTGAGCAATGGGACGCAGAATTTCAGCGATCGCATCGGCTAGGACCTCTTTCACCTCACTGGTGCTGATTACCCCGCCAAAGCGCGTGGCGGCCAGTTTTGAGGTCAACTTTGTCGCCGTGTTCACGCCCAGGTCGGCAGCGATTAAAATATCTTCCAGTTCCTCAAGTAGTGTTTCGTCTAATCTACGCTTATTGAGCAGGCCATCGAGATTGTGATTCAGATTTTGTGACGTACGACTGAGTCCAGATTTTAGGCGCGACAACCAGCCTGCCTTGGCATCTTTGCCAGGATCGCTCACGACAATCGCTCCGCTGATAAGGCTTGATCGGCGTGGCCGGTGATACGAACGTCTATGATCTGGCCGGGTTTGAGGCCCCCAGAGAGCTTAACGGGTGCGAAATGTTCGGTATACCCGCGCTCACTTGTTTCACTTAGGACCCTCGCCTTGGTCCCGATGAGTGAGTCGAAGAAGGTGCTTTCGGTGGCGTCGCCTTTTTCGCGCAGCAGCGCCGAGCGTTGTTTCCGCACAGCTTTCGGAAGCATTGGCATGCGGGCCGCTGGAGTACCCTTTCGGACGGAGTAGGGAAAGACGTGGAGATAAGTCAGGCCAGCCTCGTCCACTAGGTCCAGGGTGGCTTGGAAATCGTTTGCCGTCTCGGTAGGAAAGCCGACAATGATGTCAGCGCCGAACACAACGTTGGGCCGTTTTTCTCGGATACGGCGGCATAGGTCAATTATGTCTTGGCGGGAGTGCCGCCGTTTCATTCTC
>CAXFCV010000439.1:0-4746 GCA_964000975.1 uncultured Rhodospirillaceae bacterium
CCATTGGCTAGAGCTGGGCAAAGGCCTCGCCCATCCTCCCAAAATTTTTCGGGTGAACTGGTTTCGAAAGGATGACCAAGGAAAGTTTATTTGGCCGGGGTTCGGTGAGAACATGCGGGTCTTAAAGTGGATTGTTGATCGCGTGAATGGCGAGGTCGATGCGGCGGAGAGTCCCTTCGGCCAGATGCCGCGCCATCAGGATCTGAACTGGCGCGGGTTAGATTTTCATGCTGATGATTTCAGCGGCATCATGGATATTGACCGGGATAGGGGTTTGGAAGAGGCCGACGCTCAGACAGAGCTGTTCGAGAGTTTTGAGGATCGACTGCCTCCTGAAATGGAAACCCAGCGCCAAGCCCTAAAAGACCGTCTCACTAAGTCGCCAGATCATTGGCAGGTGGCCAGCTGATTTGGACCGGGTTTCATTGGGATGCCCGATGCGCAGGTTTGCAATGAACTAAGGGGCGTGAGGGCGGCCGCGGCAATACTGAAGTCGTAGACTGGTGAAACGTGCGCGCTACGCAGCCTCGGTGGTCGGGGCTGTTGGCTTTTTCGGCCGGGTCTTTTGTCGGTATGCCCATCCCCTATAAGCGAGAAGAACTAGAATTACGACGGCGTATAGTATGGGTCGGGAAAAATCCGCCCGAGTCATCATGAAAAAGTGCAGGGCACCCAGGATGGCGATTAGGTAAACTAGGAAGTGAAGCCTTTTCCAGCGCGGGCCGCCCAGCCGTTTAATCATGCCTTTGGTGGAAGTCACGGCCAAGGGGACCAAGAGGATGAGGCTGACCATACCAACTAGTATATAATTGCGATTTGTGATGTCTTTAACGAACTCCACCAGATCTAGTTGTAGGTCAATGCCCACATAACTAGAGACATGCAGGAGGGCGTAAAAGAACGCATATAGCCCAATCATACGACGATAAGCCACGAGCCCTGGTTTTTTGGCGAGATCCGCGAAAGGCCGGACGGCGATCGTGATGATGATGAAGATCAGGGCCCAGTCGCCGAGCTCCCGATTGAGCTTTTGTACAGGATCGGCGGTCATGTATACGGTGGCGTTAACCGTGTCCGACCAAAGCGCGAATGCTAGCCAGCCGAGGGGTATCAACCCGGTAAAAAAGACGCACGTCTTGAAGAAAGGCCTAGATCTTTTTATAGCCACATGCCCTCCAGATATGAGATGCGGTCGAGCGATCAGAAGTTCTTTTTGAGATCCATACCTGCATAAAGCCCGGCAACCTCCTCGGCATAGCCGTTAAACATTTTGGTCTCGATTTTTTTGGCAAAAAGGGCTGAGAACCCGCCTTCCCCGGTAATCGGACGTTCCCGTTTCTGGCTCCAACGGGGGTGGTCCACCTCAGGGTTAACGTTGGAATAAAACCCATATTCCTGGGGCGTCGACACACTCCAGGTGGATGGCGGCTGTTTTTCCACAAAGCTGATCTTTACAATCGACTTGATGCCTTTAAATCCGTATTTCCACGGAACAACCAGGCGCATGGGTGCGCCATTCTGATTTGGCATTTCGGAGCCAAATACGCCTACGGCCATAATGGTCAAGGGATGCATAGCCTCGTCCATGCGAAGTCCCTCCACGTAAGGCCAGGGGAGGATGGGAAATTTTTGTAAGGGCATTTGTTGTGTATCGAGCAGTGTCTCAAACGCGATATATTTAGCTTTTGACGTCGGCTCTAATCGCTTGATTATTTTCGCTAATGGCACGCCAACCCAGGGAATGACCATGGACCAGCCTTCTACGCAGCGCATACGATAAATACGTTCTTCCAGCTGGTGGGGCTTGATGATGTCTTCATAGCTGAACTTACCTGTTTTATCTGCATGACCCGAGACTTCAATGGTCCAGGGGTGGGGTTTGAGGGTGTGGGCGTTCTTGCTAGGATCTGACTTTGAAGTCCCGAACTCGTAAAAATTATTATAAGTTGTTACGGCATCGAATGTCGTTGGCTGCAGGTTATTGCCCCACGCAGTTTTCTGCACGTTTTTGATGGGCCTCTGTGCCCCGAATGCGGGTGAACTGAGAGCGGGAAGCAGGGCTGTAAAGCCCAGGCTCGCCGCCGATGTCAAAAATTTTCTACGGTTATAATAGAAATCCTGTTGGATGATTTCTGACGATTTAGCATCAGAAATATTTTTGATCTTGATAAGCATTGCTTCTTCTCCGCGCCCGGGCACACACCACTACTAGTGTAAATATGCCCGATTTCACTGGTTATTCACAAGCGGGCTCTACTCCTAGTGACCCCATATCGGTCGAGATTTATTGAAAAATAAGTTGTGGCGTTGGGATAGCTCATATTTAATTAAGCGCGAAAGCGCCTTTTGACCCGGCACTGCAGAATTATCTTCGGTTTTCCCGCTCATCTTTTTTCGGCGTTTGCACCTTCCTGTGACTTCAGATCTGTCGGGGGTTGGTCGTGGCGGATAGGTGGGTTTGATCACTTTGCACCGATGTGACGAATGAAGTTTGGACTGGGTTAGGGTTTTTGCCCAACCCCGGGGCAGCGGAGTCTCCGCAGCACAGAATGATGGCAGCAGAGACTTGGGTTAATTCAAATCAAGGGGGTCCATGCTGTGGCCGTTGGACGGTGGGCAGGTAGATTTTGCCGTGACGTTGGCAGTTTCAGCCACAACGACGCATGTAACGTTTGTAGACGAGAGATACCACTGGTATCAAATTGCTTACTTAATTGGCATTTCTAACTGTTCGTCCGTAGTGAGAATTAATTTTTGTATTTTGGGTTGCAAGACAGTTTCCTATTGACCTGGCCTAATGTGCTTCGTCCCAATTCTTCCCGTGTCCGGTATCAACCACAATGGGAACGGACAGGTCAGCAGCGTTTTCCATTATGTTCTTGACGACCTCGACGGTACTCTCCAATTCTTTTTTTGGGACATCAAAGATTAGCTCATCATGGACTTGTAAAAGCATTTTTGCAGACAGCTTGGACATCTTGAGGGCCGTAGCTAGCTGAATCATGGCACGTTTGATAATGTCTGCGGCACCCCCTTGGATAGGTGCATTAATGGCGGCCCTTTCCATAAAATTGCGTCTGTTGGGATTTTTATCATTTATCCCCGGGACAAAACATTTTCGGCCATATAGCGTGGTCACGTATCCTTTTTCACGAGCTGTCTGTTTTGCATGTTCCATGAAATCCCGGATGCCGGGATATTTTTCAAAATAAGCCTGGATGTAGTCAGACGCCTCTCCCCGAGGAATGCCGAGTTGCCGGGCCAAACCAAAGGGGGAGATCCCATAAATAATACCAAAATTAATGGCTTTGGCCTGGCGTCTTATCATTGGGTCCATGCCTTCAACGGGCACTCCAAAAACCTGAGACGCCGTCAGTGCATGGATATCCATGCCGTCATGAAAAGCCTGTTTTAGGGCGTCAATACCGGCAACGTGGGCAAGCAGGCGCAGCTCTATCTGGGAATAATCTGCCGACACAAGCACATGGCCCTCGGATGGTACGAAAGCCTGGCGAATTTTTCGGCCATCCTCCGTACGGACCGGGATGTTCTGAAGGTTCGGATCGTTGGAACTGAGCCGTCCCGTCGATGCGATGGCTTGGCCATAGTTGGTATGCACGCGGCCGGTTTCACGATTGATCTGATCAACAAGGGTATCTGTGTAGGTACTTTTCAGCTTCGCGAGTTGGCGCCACCCAAGAACCTGTTCTGGCAGTTCATGTCCTTCAGCTGCCAGACCTTCGAGTACGTCTGCGCCGGTGGCATAAGCGCCAGTCTTCGTCTTTTTGCCGCCGGTCAGGCCCATCTCGTCAAATAAGACCTCTCCTAATTGTTTGGGGGAACCGATGTTAAATTCCTTGCCGGCAAGTTTATGGATGGCGATCTCCAGATCACCCAGGCGCCGAGCAAAATCCGCGCTGAGGTTTTTTAGAAAAGCAGCATCCACCCGGAATCCCGTTGTTTCCATCTCCCGTAGAACATTGATTAATGGGCGCTCCAGGGTCTCATAGACTGCAGTGAGTTGGTCCGTCACAAGGCGTGGTTTCAGGACCTGAAAAAGTCGACGGGTGATATCCGCATCTTCCGCTGCGTAGTTGAGAGCTTTGTCCAAGGGAACCTTGTCGAATGTCACCTGAGACTTGCCGCTGCCTGCCACGTCTTTGAACTTGATAGTCTGGTGATCCAAGTAGAGTAGCGATAATTCGTCCATGCCGTGGCCGTGTTGGGCACCCTCCAGAACATACGATAGGATCATGGTGTCATCCACGGGCATCACATCAATGCCGTAGCGATGTAATATCTTCTGGTCATATTTGATGTTATGGCCAATCTTGAGGACCGACGGACTCTCAAGCAGCGGTTTTAAGACTTTGATCACGCTCTTTAAGTCGATTTGCGCGATCGTACGATCATTTTTGGTCTTTCTATCATCAGTTTCGCCCAGGTCGAGGCTTGTCTGTTCTTCCGGCGCTGCATGGGCTATCGGGATATAACATGCGTGTCCTGGCGCCGTGCAAAGCGAAATGCCCACCAAGTCTGCCTCCATGGGGTCCAGCGATGTGGTCTCCGTGTCGACTGCAAGCACCCCGTCGGCGCAGGCCGCAGCAATCCACGTGTTCAGGGTGGCTTTATCCTGAACGAGCTTGTAAACGGTCTCTGAGACTGCGGGGGAAGTTATGGCCACCGCATCAACCGCCAAAGGGTTGGCAGCCCCAGGCGTCTGATCTCCAGCGGCGGTCTGTGCCA
>CAXFCV010000440.1:0-3556 GCA_964000975.1 uncultured Rhodospirillaceae bacterium
CTTTTTTCATGCTGACCAACATCCGGGTAACCTATTTGTTGGAGAGAATGGCGAAATCATAGCCGTCGATTTCGGCATAATGGGGCGGCTGGATAGGTCAACGCGACGCTATCTGGGGGAAATGCTAATGAATTTTCTAAATAGGGATTACCGGCGCGTGGCGGAGGTCCATTTTGAAGCTGGCTATGTTCCTGCCCATAAATCCGTCCAGGCCTTTACCCAAGCCTGCCGGTCCATCGCAGAACCCATCCTTGACAAGCCCCAAAATGAAATATCCATAGCGCGGCTACTGGCGCACCTATTCCAGGTAACGGAAACGTTTGAGATGGAAACCCAGCCACAATTGCTGCTTCTCCAAAAGACGATGTTAGTGGCAGAGGGGGTCGGCCGTAAGATCTCCCCGGACGCCAATTATTGGTTTCTGGCACAACCTCTAATTGAGGGTTGGGTGGGAGAAAATATGGGACCCGAGAACTTGATCATGGAGACCGTTGAAGACGTGACTGAGAGCCTCATGAGAATCCCGAAAATGGTTCAGAATATGGAAAAAAACGCAGTTGTTCTCGCGCAGGATGGTCTTAAATTACACCCTGACACAATTCGCAGCATGGGATATAACGCCTCGAGAATGACGCCAACCCTCTCTCCGAGTTTTTATTTAATCGTCATCGCCGTTCTGCTGGTTATCCTGATCTTCATCTGAGCCACGGGACAGAGGGTATAGGCTTGTATTCCACTACCCGATCAGCTAGGTATTTACACTACAAAAACGTAAATTATAATTTTTCCCGATGGTTCTCGGGATATTGTTACGGAAATATCCCCGGGAAACACATTAGGTGAAGAATGACAAATCCGCATCCCGTCACCAAAAGGGTATTACTGATTATCTCCGGCGGCATTGCTGCCTATAAATCGTTGGAACTCATTCGGCTACTAACTGGCCAGGGTGTTGCAGTGCGTTGCGTGCTCACCCGTGGTGGCGCTGAATTTGTTACCCCCCTCTCCGTCGCCGCGCTAAGCGGGGACATAGTCTATGAGGACCTTTTTTCTCTAACGGATGAGAGAACCATGGGTCATATTGAATTATCTCGTGACGCTGACTTATTGCTGGTCGCCCCAGCGACCGCCGATATTCTCGCCAAGATGCGGGGTGGCCTGGCAGATGACCTTGCCACGACGGTTCTTCTAGCCACTAACAAACCAGTGATGGCCGCACCCGCCATGAATGTCCGCATGTGGGATCATCCGGCCACTCGAGAGAACATCCAAGTGCTCCGTGACCGCTGTATCTCTATTATCGGGCCCGAAGTGGGAGACATGGCGTGCGGGGAATCTGGAATGGGGCGGATGACGGAGCCGGAAGACATCTTAACGGCCGTACTAGACCGATTAAAATTGGCAACCCTCGACGGCAAGGGTCCTTCTCGGGGCCGCCTCGCGGGGAAAAAGGCCATCGTCACAAGTGGTCCAACACATGAGCCCCTCGATCCTGTCCGCTATATTGCCAACCGCTCCTCGGGCCGCCAAGGTCATGCAATAGCTGCAGCTTTGGCGGCGGAAGGCGCGGAGACAGTTCTGATTTCAGGACCCACCGTGCTCGCCGACCCACTAGGTGTGACTGTCAGAAAAGTCGGATCCGCCTTAGAGATGATGACAGCCTGCACTGACGCAATACCCGCGGACATCGCGGTCTGTGCGGCAGCAGTCGCAGATTGGCGGGCAGCAGGTCCGTTAAGCGAAAAAATCAAAAAGAACGGCAATCCACCCCATTTTAATCTAGTAGAAAACCCTGACATCCTAGCAAGTCTCAGCCAAGTTGGCGATAGCCGCCCCACTTTGGTTATTGGTTTCGCCGCAGAAACCAGCGCCGTTGTTAAGAAAGCTCAAAAAAAACGTGCCCGCAAGGGCTGTGATTGGATCATCGCCAACGATGTCTCCTCCGACACCAACACCCTCGGCGGCACCACCAATATGATCCATGTAATAGATGGTAAGACAGTGGAGAAATGGCCCAGGATGACCAAGGAGCAGGTAGGCACACAGTTGGCCAGACGGATCGCGGACTATTTTGATTAATCAATTGAGCAAAATCTTTTCATGACCAATATTAAGCTTGATGTAAAACGACTGCCTAATAGCGCGGGATTACCGCTGCCCAAGCCGGCAACGAAACTTGCCGCCGGCGTTGACCTGGTGGCGGCTATTGACACTCCAATCACCCTCAAGCCTGGCGATCGGCAGATCATCCCAACCGGACTTGCCATTTCGCTGCCGGCAGGATTCGAAGCGCAAATCCGCCCCCGTTCCGGTCTCGCGTCAAAAAATGGGATAACGTTGGTCAATAGCCCGGGAACCATCGATGCGGACTACAGGGGCGAGATTGGAGCCATCCTTATTAATCACGGCCAAGATACCTTCATCGTGGAACGCGGCATGCGGATTGCCCAAATGGTTATAGCGCCCGTTGCCGGGTTTACCTGGAACGAGCAGGGGGAACTCAGCGCAACGGACCGGGGAACCGGCGGATTTGGTTCCACCGGCGTAAAGACCTAGAGCATCGGAGATGTTGCGACTCTCAAAAAAAATGATCTTTGCCATCGAGGCGGTTGTGGACATCGCTTATCATTCCAGTGGCCAACCCGTGCAGAGTCAAGAAATCACACGGCGCCAAAATATTCCCCGGCGATATCTGGAGCAGGCGCTGCAGCAGCTGGTCCGTGCACATGTTCTCAAGGGCGTGCGTGGACCCAGGGGCGGATACAGCCTCGCGCGCGAAAGGCGGCGGATCAGTGTTGGGGACATCGTTCGGGTAGTTCGGGATCTGGAAAACGGCACGGATCTGGACAGCGGAAATCCAGGCTCCGAATTGACTGCTAAGGTCATCACTCCGATGTGGCAGAACCTTCAAGTGATGATGATGGAAAAACTGGACAATATTTCAATTGATGACTTGTGTACCCAGGCCAATGGCGCAGGTGTGGAGAGTGAAGGCCGCCAGCACCTGGATTTTTCTATTTAACGGAAATTCAGCTCAGGTCCCGAAATGGGATAGCAGGAGTATAGCATGGCAGATATGGGGGCGATGGTTGATGGCCAATTTCGAGGCCGCATTTATGAGAATATTTTAGAGACAATCGGTGCCACGCCTTTGATCCGATTGCACCGCATGGCGGCTGAAGCCGGCTGCCAGGCAGACATCGTAGGTAAATGCGAGTTTTTCAATCCGCTTTCATCGGTGAAAGATCGCATTGGTCTCGCCATGATCGAAGCGGCAGAACGGGACGGTAGCCTGAAACCCGGCGGTACAATCGTGGAACCAACATCGGGCAACACGGGTATCGCGCTCGCCTTTGTATGTGCCGCAAAGGGTTATAAGCTGATCCTCACCATGCCGGAGAGCATGTCCATGGAGCGCCGCAAAATGCTCCATCTCCTGAATGCTAGCATTGAACTTACGCCTGCAGCCAAGGGCATGCCCGGCGCCATTTCAAAAGCGGAAGAAATTATCCAAACCCGGCCAGAAGCCGTCATGCTGCAGCAGTTCAGCAATCCC
>CAXFCV010000441.1:0-2300 GCA_964000975.1 uncultured Rhodospirillaceae bacterium
CCTCGCCCCTCAGTTTAGCGATCCAGGCCGCTGTGTCAGCCTCCTGGCTGTGGGCAGGGTCATTAGCCAGCGCGAAAGATACGCAAACACACGCCACCACAAGTTTAATGCCTGTTGTCATCACCACTCACCTATCATTTAACCACCCGGTTGGGGACCCGGAAAAAAGTCATTGGTACGGCCAGTAAGCCAATAAAAAGTTAATCCCGTCCATTCATGTGCTGCGGCCGCCAGAGAATTCAGGCCACTGCGCAGCCCAACTTGAAGAATCGGTCTAACCTCTCGGCGGGTGACATAGTCCACTGGATAAGGAAATACCTGCCAGCCGTTCTCCCGAAAAACACCGACGGCACGCGGCATGTGAAAAGCAGACGTGACCAAAATCCATGTGCCGCGCGGTGCCGATGCAAGAATTTCCCGAGTCATCGACGCATTCTCAGCAGTGTTGCGGGATTGGCTCTCAAAAATTACCCGTTCCAGAGCAACGCCCATACGCAGAAGCACGGGCGCGGCAAAATCGGCTTCCTTTAAGCTTTGATCTGTCAAAGCCCCGGACCCGCCGGTAAAAACCAGTTGTGCATCGGGATATCTGTCCGCTAGATCCGCAAAAGCGGTCAGTCGTTCGACAGCGCCGTTAACGGTCACCACCCCCCGGTTCCGGGATAAAAACTGGTCTATGACACCTCCCAAAACGATAACCCCCTCTACATGTTTGGGGAGGGCCCTCGCCGGCTCAAATCTGTTCTCCAAGATATTGATCAAAAACCGACCCACAGGCACTACGGTCAGGAACACAGTTAGCAGCACAGTGGCGGTCAGCCACCAACGAGCCAACCGCTTGTATCGTGTCCATAGGAGTCCCACACCGCTAGCCAAAGCCAGGAACAGGACATTCACCGGGTCCAGAAAAAACGACAATGTTTTTGATAAAACGAAAAACATCGAAACTGTTTAACCCGATTCTCTCTCAGGGACATAAGAAAATTTTCAGGCAGACACCCCCGTGCCACGTGAGACCTCGAAATGGCGAGGAAAGCACACAAAAAAAGCTTTTTTTGGGAAATCCCGAAAAAGATTACTTTCTAGCCTACTCAATTTTTTTTTTGCAACAGCGGTGTTTGACATCCGCCGAAAAAAGTTGGCTAGGTACTAATAGGCTGGAATATTTCTAGCTTCTTGTCTTTGCTATCTCTATCCGATTCCTGTATCGGCCCCAATATCTCCATTTTCATTGCCTACTGGGGTGCCATCGGGCACAAATACGCATTAGTTTAATGAACTCGGAGTCATCTTATATGGCGGAAGACAGGCTTGGCTTTATTGGTTTGGGCACCATGGGGATGCCAATGTCCCTGAATATTTTAGACGCGGGCAAGGCGCTCACCGTCTGGGGCCGCAATCGTGAGAATTTGCAGGATGCACTGGACGCGGGGGCTACCTGGGCACAAAGTCCCAAAGCCATGGCGGAAGCCTGTGACGTAATCTTTCTATGCGTGTTTGATACGGCCGCCGTGGAAGAGGTGGTCTTTGGTTCCGGCGGTATTGCCGAAGGTGCTGGAAGCAACACACTGGTCGTTGATCACTCCTCAATTCACCCGGACGGTACACGCGACATAGCCGCTCGACTTCTAGAAAAAACGGGTGCGCACTGGATTGATTGCCCGGTTTCCGGCGGACGTTATGGTGCCCGAGACGGAACGTTAGTTATGATGGCCGGCGGAGATAAGCCTGACGTCGAGCGAATACGACCTCATGTGGAGCCGACCTCTCAACGACTAACCCACATGGGACCTGTTGGCTGCGGCCAGGCAACGAAACTTGTAAATCAAGCGGTAATCGGGGCAGAGGTCGCCGTACTCTCGGAGATGTTTGGCTTTGCCAACAAGTACGGCGTGGACGTAAAACAGATTCCGGATGCTCTGGCGGGCGGTTGGGCGGACTCCACCGTTCTCCAGGACCATGCGCGCCGTATGATCCGCGCGGAATATTGGTCCACGGCGCCAGGTAACACGGTGAAAGATCTAAACACCGTTTGCGAAATGGGCAAAAAAACCAGTTCACCGATGCCCATGGCCGCCCTCACCACAGAGCTTTACCGGTTTCTGGACGCCCAAGGCCATGCGGAGAAAGGTCAGATCGGTTTAATGTATCTCTATGTTCAGGAAAATTTAGAAGAGAAATAATGGCTGACGGAAAAAAGAAACTCGAAGATCTCAGGAGCCAGCGCTGGTATGGCCCCGAGGACATGCGGGCCACTAGCCACCGTGCACGCTCCCGACAATTGGGCTATTCTGTAGAAG
>CAXFCV010000442.1:0-1802 GCA_964000975.1 uncultured Rhodospirillaceae bacterium
CCATACGAACATTGCGATATAGACGTAAAACGCCATGCCCGCGATAGCCTGAACGGTCTCACCCGGGGGTGAGACTTCAATCAGGGCAGCGTGAAAGACACCATTCCAGCTAACTGCCGAGAAACCGATGAGAAAACAGAGAACCGCCAATACCGAAAAAGGCGTGCTGCCACTCAGAAAATAAGCGGCGCCACAGGAGAGGACCATGACCCACCCCAAAATAATCATCACGGTAAAATTGTCTTGATACTGATCGGAGAGCCATCCCCAAGTGATACGTCCGAAGATACCTGTCACCTGGATAACGGCCAATAGATAGCCTGCCTCTAAAAGAGATATATCCAGATCTTCGACGAAAAAGGGACTTAAAAATGTTAGCCAAACAATTTGAACTGCAACGTAACAAGCGGCCATATATACCAGCAAAACCAACGACCGTGATCCCCGCACCGCGAGAATGGGCAAGAGCGGGTTGAGAGGAGCCGAAGCCCGATCATGATCTTCGACTACCCAATGTCTCCGGTTCGCAAACAAAAAAATAAAAATCAAAAGACTTGAGAAGCAAACTGCGTATCCGGCAGCGCGCCAGTCCCATACTTCGATGAATAACGGAGTTGTCAGCGCCGACATCATACCGCCAACAGGAATACCACTTTGCTTGATGGAGAAAATCAGGGCACGGTTTTTCTCTTCGGATACTGCAATCAACACCTGGGATGCCGATGCGGGGATCAGGCCAAAGCCAATTCCCATAATGATTGATCCGACAAACATCCCCGTCAACTGCAATAAGGTCGTTACCATCGCGCCCATGGCGACACAGGCCATCGCCGCGGCTAGGCATGAAACAGCTCCCAGGCGCCGCGTAATCCCGCCAGAAAACAGGGTGCAGAGCGTTGCCGCAAAGTAAGCAATACTGATTTGATACCCGATATAGGTGGCGGATACCGAGAGGTCACGAGCGATCGCCGTGGCGCCGGCGGTATAGACAAACATCCCCCAAGCGCCAACGCCCTGGGCTAGAGTAGCAGCCGCAATGGCAGGGACGCGATGATTTGACGACAAGAAGGGCTGTTTTATAATTTTGGTCTCTCTAGATATTTCACCCGGAGTAAGAGGTTAGCTGCCGGCCTCGTCCTTTGAGTGCTTCCTCCGAATAATTCGCATTTATGTTGATCTTCGCTTTGAGGATTAACCCATTATCATTGAACAGGAATTGCGATCATCCTCAATATCTCACCAACAAAGACGCTACGTTTGCACTCGCGCATGTTCAAGGACCTGTTGAGTTGACTGAACATCGGCAAACAATCCGAAAAGCGCTTTTAGGGAGTTTTCGTGGGACTCGCGTGTAAGTGCTGCCAAGGCATCTGATACCATAATCACTCGGTAATTCAACATCATCGCGTCGCGCGCTGTCGATTCGCAGCACACCCCAGTCGCAACTCCGGTAATCAAAACAGTATCTACTCCTCTCGCACGAAGCTGATCATTGAGGTCGGACGCGCCATGAATAAAGGCGCTAAACCGGGTCTTGACGGAAAAGAGATCCGTGTCGTGAACATCCAAATTCGGGTGAAGCCGGAAGCCCTCGTGGCCTGGCGCTAATTCCTCTGAGCGCCTCGACCAGCCCTCTGGTGATTGCAATGCGGCGTAATTACTCCAACCAGATATGGCCTCTTCACCGGCGGAGGTTTGGATCCAGACTGGGAGTGCGCCTCGGTCGCGCATCTCCCGGTTAAGATGATTGAGTTCAGAAATTATATCAATGGCCATAGGACAGGCAGCCTGAAAACCCGGCG
>CAXFCV010000443.1:0-1970 GCA_964000975.1 uncultured Rhodospirillaceae bacterium
CCTCGCCCACGATCCCGGCGGGCCCGGGCGCAAGCTTTACGATCGAGCCGTTTTGCACCAAGACCGTCTCGGGGACCTGGCATTGTTTCGCCAATGCCACATGCTTCAATAGATGGCGCTGCTCTCCGTGAACCGGGATCGCGATCTGGGGACGGATCAATTGGTACATTTTAATAAGTTCATCCCGGGCCGGATGACCTGAGACATGAACGCTGTCATTGTTATCTGAAATAACTTGAACGCCCCTCATCGCGAGGCGATTTTGCAGGCGCCCTATGGCGCGATCATTGCCTGGGATAATCCTTGAGGAAAAAATGACGGTATCTCCATCTCCCAGCTTGACATCCCGATGATCTCCGGCGGCAATGCGGGCGAGGGCCGCCCGGGGTTCGCCTTGACTGCCGGTGCAGACATAAAGTACTTGATCTTTTGCCAGATCTGTCGCCTCGCTCGCTTCCAGGAACGGTGGCAGGTTTGATAGGTAACCTGTCTCTCGGGCCGCTGCATTTATACGCCAGAGAGATCTGCCCACAAAGCATACAGTTCGCCCGTTTGCTGTGGCAGCCTCAAAAATCGTCTGTAGACGTGCGACATTGGAGGCAAAGCAAGCTACAGCCACTTGACCGGTGCATTTTCCAATTATTTCCGTGAGTTTTTCTCGGAGGGGTGCCTCGGATCCTGAGACACCCTCGACAAACACGTTTGTAGAGTCGCCGATTGAGGCAAGCACCCCCTCATCCCCAAGCGCTTGCAGCGCGTCAAAATCGCTGACCTCCCCTATCACAGGGTCAGGATCGAATTTCCAATCGCCGGTGTGAAAAATCGTGCCTAAAGGTGTCTTAACAGCCAGCGCGTTCGGTTCCGGCATAGAATGCGTGAGCGTAATGAGTTCAAGGGAAAACGGCCCAACGTTAAATTGCCCTTTCAGGGGGACTTCAATGATTTCGATGGAGGCATCGCTATCGTTCATTTCCATCTTTTTGCGTAACAGAGCGGCAGTGAATGGGGTCGCGTATACCGGACAACTGAACCTTCCCCATAAATAGGGTACAGCACCAATATGATCCTCGTGGCCATGCGTAAGAACAATACCGAGTAGATTTTCTCGGCGCTCTTCGATGAATGCGGGATCGGGCAGAATAACATCCACACCGGGGGTGGAGTCGTCACCGAATGTGATGCCAAGATCAATAATCAGCCAGTCATGTCTATCCGACGAACCTAACCCGTAGAGGTTGAAGTTCATACCGATCTCTTCCGTTCCTCCCAAAGGAACGAAGAGAAGCTCCTGCTCGTTTGGTTTAGTCATGATGATTGTTTAGATTACGTATAAAGAGAAGCCCGCGAAGAGTGAGATTGGGATCGTAAGTGTCGATCGCATCGCAGTTACTAGTAAACAGTTCAGCAAGTCCACCCGTAGCGATTACTTTCATAGGAGTGCCAAACTCTTCGACGATGCGGGTGGTCATACCCTCAATCATACTCACATGCCCCCAAAAGATGCCGGATTGCATGGCCGAAATGGTTCCCGTCCCAATCACCACGTCGGGTTTGCCGATGGCGACACGGGGTAATTGAGCGGCGCCCAAGTGTAAGGCTTCCAGAGACAGATTAATACCAGGATAGATGACACCGCCCCGATAACTGCCTTCTCCATCAATTATGTCAAAGGTTGTTGCCGTTCCGAAATCTAGAATTAGAAGTGGACCGTTATATGATTGATGCGCGGCAACGGCGTTACAAAGCCTGTCAGCCCCTACCTCCCGAGGATTATCTACTTTTATATTTAGCCCGAGGATAACTCCGGTATCTCCGACGACTGTCGGATCGGTCTTGAAATACTGGCGGCACAGTTCTTTTAAATGGATAAGGTTATCGGGCACGACGGTGGCAATGATAGCGTCGGTTATGTTTTCTTTGCGAATACCGTGTTGCTCCAACAGTTGTGTGAGCCAGATGCCAAATTCGTC
>CAXFCV010000444.1:0-12968 GCA_964000975.1 uncultured Rhodospirillaceae bacterium
CGATGATGCGGCGGGCGTTTTGGTAGGTGAGGTTCTCACCCAGGTGGCTGACGTAACAAAACGGGAAGATACCGAGGTCTACATCACTAAAGCCGTTGAAGCTTGGGGAGGGATTGATCTTATGTTCGCGAATGCCGGCGTCAGTGGCACCAATGCGCCCATCACGGACTATCCCGAGGATGTCTTCGACAGGGTAATGGTCGTGAACATCAAGGGCGCTTTCTTGGCGTTGAAATATGCCATTCCTCACATGCGTTCCGGCGGGTCTGTAATCGTGACCTCAAGCATTATGGGGGTTCAGGCACGGCCGAACTCAGTCGCATATATTACCTCAAAGCACGCGCTCGTCGGCATGGTGCGCTGCGTAGCGCGGGAAGTAGCCCCTCAAAATATTCGGGTAAATATTCTTGCGCCCGGACCTATCTCCAATGACTTCCAACAAGCCATAGAAGATCGAATGAGCAACATGATGGACGTTGATGCGACCGATATGCTCAATCAGATGATCCCCCTGGGTCGCCATTCTGAACCTGACGAAGTGGCCAAATCGGTGCTGTTTTTGGCATCGGACATGAGTAGTTTTTCTACCGGTAGCGTCTTTATGGCGGATGGCGGTTTTAATGCTTAGTCGGATGCTTCCTGGATGGCCCGCCAGATTTTTTCTGGTGTGGCCGGCATGTCGATGTGGGACACACCATACTGTGCCATAGCGTCAATGATGGCGTTCATGACCGAGGGCATTGAGCCTACGGTCCCGCATTCCCCCGCACCTTTTGCGCCTAGCGGATTGGTTTCCGTGGGCACAGGGCGACCTTCCACATTAAAATAACAAAAGTCATCCGCCCGAGGCATGGCATAGTCTAAAAATGTTCCAGCCAAGGTTTGACCCACGCTATCAATGTGCAGATCTTCCATCAATATCTGACCGGCGCCCTGGGCTATGCCGCCATGGACCTGTCCTTTAACGAGCAACGGATTGATCTCGAAACCGACATCATCCACCACAGTATATTTGACGATTTTAACCGTACCAGTGTCCGGATCGATCTCGACTTCCGAAATATGGCAGCCGTTCGGGAAGTTCGCTTTTTTGGGGTTAAAGGTCGCGATCTCATAGAGCCCGGGTTCCATTCCATCGGGAATTTTTGCCGGCTGGAAGGTGCTTTGCGCGACTTCAGTAAAGGAGATTGATTTGTCCGTTCCGCTGACGGTAAAGCCGCCATGAGCAAATTCTATATCTGTATCAGAAGCTTCCAGCAAATGCGCGGCAACCTTAAGCGTTTTATCCACGACTTTACCGATGGCCTCAAACACAGCTGAGGTGCCAATGCTGGCGGTCCTGGATCCACCCGTTCCAGTTCCAAACGAGACCTTGTCCGTATCCCCCTCGATAACCCGGATATTAGCGGGATCGATAGCCAGTTTCTCTGCTATCAGCTGTTTGTAGATGGTTTCATGGCCCTGACCATGGGGAGTGGAGCCGACGAGCAGCGTTAACGTGCCTGATGGATCAAAACGCATCTCTGCCGTTTCCGGCTGTGCGCCGGCGGCCTGCTCTACCGTGCAGGAAACGCCGATGCCGCGCAACAAGCCGTTCTCTGCGGCCTTTGTCCGGCGGTCATTAAATCCGGCATGGTCGGCCTTTGCCAACGCCAAGTCCATCATGGCTTCGAACTCCCCACAATCATAGGTGAAGGTCAGTGGCGTTTTGTAGGGCATTTGAGTCGGCGAAATCATATTACGGCGGCGGAGTTCAATTGGATCTATCTCGAGTTCTTTGGCTGCCAGGTGGATCATCCGTTCCATGACGTAAGAGGCCTCGGGTCGCCCGGCGCCTCGGTATGGCGAGATCGGATTGAGATTGCTGAAGCGGCCGACGACCTCCACGAACATACTTGGCGTCGTATAGACCCCCGCCAATCCACCAACATTGCCAGTAGAAGGGCCCATACCCATGAACGACACATAAGCGCCGAGATTTGCCTCCGTGCTCACCCGCATTGCTAGGAAATTGCCGTCTTGGTCGAGCGCGAGCTCAGCTTCCGTAACATTGTCACGAGCATGGTCATCAGAGGCGATGCCCTCTCCCCGATCCGCCACCCATTTCACCGGCCGACCGATGCGCTTTGCGGCCCATCCAACCAGGGCTATTTCTGGATAAATTGAGCCCTTCATGCCGAACGATCCGCCCATATCGCCGGTAATCAGGCTGAGCTGATGTTCGCCAATCTTGAACGTGTTTTTGGTAAGGCTGGTGCGAAACGCCCATGGCCGTTGATGGCCCGTATGAATGGTGTAGCGATCATTACCAGGGTCATACAGCCCGATGGCCCCACGCGGTTCCATGCTATTGGCGGTAATGCGATTTACGACAAACTTTTGTTTGATGACATGTGGTGCACGAGAGATGGCCTGTTCCGTAGCCTCTTCATCGCCAACTTTATACACAAAGCTCTCATGGTCACCAATTTCATCCCAAAGAACGGGTTCGTCGTCTGCACCGCTTAACGAGAGAGGAAGGGGAGCGTAGTCAATCACGACGGCCTCGGCCCCATCCTTTGCCGCGTCAGCGGTCTCGCCGATGACCAAAACGACGGCCTGGCCAATATGGCGCACCCGATCCCGAGTCAGCGCGGGCCTCGGCGGGCGGTACATAGATGTGCCATCCCTGCGTTTCCTTGGAGAGCCGCCAATAATATCACCCATACCGTCCGCGTTGTAATCTTCGCCCGTCAGCACAGCCACAACATCGGGAACGGCGAGTGCTAGAGTAATATCAATATTTTTGATGACAGCGTGGGCGTGCGGCGAACGCACCACGATCATTTGGGTTTGATGCGGATAGTTAAGGTCGTCGGTATATTTACCGGCGCCTTTAAGAAGACGGGGGTCCTCGGTGCGCGGGACAGGCTGACCTGTTTCAAAGTTCATTGGTTGTCGTGTTCCTTAGGTGTTGTTCTAGGATAAAGCCTATTCGTCCGGCGCCGCCCAGAAAACCTATTTTTCGCTATCCGTCAGCACCAAAATAATGGCAAACAGGCTCAATAAGCCACAAACAGCCAAGCCCGCGCTCAACGGGAGGTCGGTGCCGTCTGCTGCCAAACCCATCATCATGGATGCTGCTGCGCCAGCGCCATATTGCGCTAAGCCGATAAGCGACGATGCCCGCCCCGCCATCTGCGAGAAGGGAGACATGGCACCCGCTGTGGCGGCCGGGATTAAAAGGGCGAACCCAACCATGAACCCCAGTGATGGCAAGACAATACCTGGGGGGGAACTCCATCCCAGGAGCACGACACCAAGTGCGGAGATGCCAGACATGAGGCAAATCACACTTCCAATAATGATCAAGCGGGTCCCGCCCATGCTTTCTGCCAATCGCCCCGACAGCCAGGACGCTGCCAAGTTCCCTACCATGACAGCGGCAAAAAGCAGTCCGAACACCTCGGGGCTTACGCCCATAAACTCGATTAGGACAGAAGAGAGACTGGTTAGAATAGCAAACAGGCCGGCGAAGGGACCAATCCCAGCAAAAGCATAGGTAAAAAAACGTCGCGACCTCAAAAGTTTTTGGTAGGCGGCGATCATAGTACTTATTTGAAGGGCATTCGGCTCCCGTTCTCCAGTCTCGTCTAGCCAAACCCAGAGACCCAGAGTTACTATAAGCCCAATGGTTCCGATAATATGAAGATTGATCTCCCAGCCCACAGAGACTGTCAAAAAGCCACCCGCAATGGGGGCGGCAATGGGCATGATGCTGCCTGTCATAAAGGTGTATGCGAGCATTTTTGTTGCCCGGGCGCCATCGTACAAATCTCGCACGATCGCCCGGATGATAATCATGCCCGCTGCTGCTGCTAGGCCCTGGAGAAATCGCCAGGCGTTAAGCCATTCCATGGAGGGCGAAAGGGCAGATCCAAAACCAGCTGCGGTAAAAAGCACCATAGTGCTGACAATTACGGGCCGTCGGCCGAAGCGGTCTGCTAAGGGGCCATATATCACTTGCCCGAGGGCAGCGCCAAAATTGAGGTAGGCAAGTGTTAGCTGAACCTCCCCGGTATCCACGCCGTAGGCAGACGCAATGGCCGGTATTGATGGGAGAAAGATGTCAATGATGAGTGGCATGAGAATAGCCAAACCGCTGAGCAAAAGAAGAACACGCCAAAATGTCATGTTTTTAATCTCGAAATTCCTTGATCATGGAATGTTGGGGTCCGCTGGCCAGCGTCCTGACTGGTAATCTGCTTGAGGAAAGGCCCTTGCAGAGGACCCAAACAAGATTATTGCGCCGCCACGGGAGCAGTGGAATATTTGGAACGTAGAATCTGGTTGAGCGCTTTGCCATCTGGCCCGGCGAGAGCGGCCTCGAGCGCCGATTTAATGCGTTCTGGCCCATCGGGTGGTGGGTCTGCCAAGAGTGGCATAACTAGATCTGCCACAATCCGCTGATAATTGTTGCTACCTCGCTGGTGTGTGCTGCCATATCCTTTGATGAGACGAGCGAGTTCGGTAACCTCTAAAGCAAGGGCGGTGTTGACGGATGCGGCCCGCATTACGAGAGCAAGCCAGCGTTCAATCGCCGCCTGTTCGACAGCCCACCGGTAGCTGTGGGGGCGCCACCAGCGTAATCCGGCCAGGATCTTCATCTTGATAAATCCCGTAATGGTCGTCGTGCGGACTTCCATTCCCCAGTGAAGTGTTTTCAGTTTGTCGGAATTTTTTCCCCACGACATCAGGCTCCGAGCCATCGACGGGGGTAGGAGGTCACAGACCTCCTGGAGGCCAGGTTTCAAAAACTCTGTAACGTGGAATGGATCGTCTGCCGCTGTCCCCAATTCACCCTGAATGCGATCGAAGCGGGCGGGCCGGCCCTTTGCTTGAGCAACCCGTATAATGTCCTCATAGGACATCCGAATGGCAAGGTGCCGCCCAACTTCCCGCAATAGAACCGGGTCGTGCTTCCGGAACGGTTCAAGTCGTTCCATATAGTCGCGCGCATAGCCGGCGTCTTGGTAGTCAATGAGGCGACGGATGCCGTGTAATAATATTTCGTGCACCGCAGGGGGGAAGCCGGTTTTTACTTGGTTTTCCAACTCTTGTTCCGTTTGGCTAGAAATATTCTGTTTTGTTGTATCGACGGCCAGCCCTGCCCCGCCGGATTTGGCCATCTCAAGACCGGCAGCAAATCCAGCAAGATTCGCTTTTACCGCCTTGCCCTCTTTTTTTATGGCCGACGTGAAGACGTCTGGCTCTAGAGGTAAGGCCCCTGACCCCGCCAGCGCACCGAGCATTACGGCGTTGATTATGGCCCCTTTCCGTTGAGCGATATCGGCGGCGTCGAACATAACTGCCTGTTGTGCATTTTTTTTCAAAGCCGAATAGAGTTTCTTCTCGTCGAGGCGTCCATCTCCCATGCCCATTTTTTCTACCGTTAGATAGACACGATGAGTGGAGCCAATAAGGGTTGTCCGGTCCGGCGTGATATAGCCTGCAGAAAGCGCACGGGATCCTTCTGCCAATTCCGTAGCGATCATCACATCTACCTCACCGATAGCGGGGCTTAGAGAAAAAATGGGTCGCGCATCGTTTGGAGCTTTTTCGGGCCAAAGCTCCACATAATAGGTGGTTGCGCCTGTCCGTTGGGCGACCCCCGGGATGGAGGTTGCCTGAACAGGAAATCCTTTGGCAATGGCCGCGTTGACGATCCAGTTCATGAGCACGCCACCACCCTCGCCGCCCAAGGCCGCAATGAGAACTGTTAGGGGTTGGGTCACGCCGGTCATGCCGTATTCCCTCTATCACTCATGCGACCTATCACGCTTTGGCGAATCTTATGCACAGCCTTTTCAATCAGGCCCGCATTCTGAACCCGCTCCGCCTTGTAAAAAGAAGGACACAATACCGCAGCATGGGAGACCTCGCCACACAGGCCGCAACCTACGCAGCCACTGTTCACGTGAGCGATAGGGTCCGTTCGAAGCGGGTCTGGGTTAGGTTTGATAGTAAGAGATGGACAGCCGGAAAGCCGGATACAGGAGTGATCCCCTGTGCAGACCTCGTCGTCTATGCCGAACCGGGGCGTTTCGAAACGAATACCGCTCTCCAATTTCAGGGCGTTGTCTGTTTTGAGACGACGTTGGCGCGCGAGCATACACTCCCCATCCGCAATGATTACCTTCAACCCGTTAAAGTCGGTGGTCATGGCTTCCCGGAGAGTATCCACCATCACGTCTACGCTATATGTGCGGATGGTTTTTAACCACGCGACACCCAGGGACTTGAGTGTGCGTTCGATCTCGCCGGTGATAGCCCGATTATTGGTGCGGCTGCGGCTTGAGGGAATATTTTGCTGCCCGGTCGCCGACGAGTAGCCGTTTTGCATGATGATCAGGATCGCATCCCCCTCATTGAAAAGGGCGGACAAGACGCCAGACTGCAGGCCATTATGCCAAAAGCCACCGTCTCCCATAATGCTGATGGTGCGTTTTTTTTGGATTTCGCGGACACCGGCGGCGCTCGCCAAACTCATGCCGTATCCCAAAATTGAGTTACCCATGCTGAACGGTTCAAAGGTGCCAAATGCATGACAGCCAATGTCCGCAGCGATGTGGATGTCGCCCAGCTCCTCCTTAAGGAGTTTGATAGCCGAGAAGACTGGCCGTTCCGGACAGCCGGTACAGAATCCGGGGGGGCGAGGCGGGACTTTCTCGTCCAGCGCCGCTTGGGCATTGGCTCTCACATTTTCCAGCCGGGCCGCTTCATCGCGGAGGGCCTCGGCCTGGATACCGGCATCATCATATTGGCCAAGATAGTCAACGAGCCCTTGGGTGATTACGTCTGCTGTATATTCTCCAGCGAGCGGTAAAACGTCCTTGCCGTGTAGTCGGGTCTGCAGATCTGCCCGCCGAAGGATTTGGCCGATCTGCTGTTCAAGGTACTCTGGATTTCCCTCCTCCACCACCAGGACCGACTGTTTGCCTGTGCAAAATGATGAAATCTGCTCCGGCACCAGCGGATGAGTGACGTTCAGAACCAGGATAGGAACGCGCGTATTGCCAAAAGAGTCCGCGAGTCCCAGGTTGGTCAAACGCCGGATTAGCGTATTATAGAGACCGCCCTGAACAATAATGCCATGGTTCGAAATTTCCCCGTCGAAGAGTTCATTCATGTCATTCTCAAGAATGAACTTTTGCGCAGCCGGGATACGATCTTCCACCTTCTGTTTCTCATGCTTAAAGGTAACGGGCGGATGGGCCAGCCGATCATACAAAAAGCCTGCGGGATCGTCGGCTTTGTTCCGCGCATTTATGGGGGATGCCATATTATCTTTAGCTTCAAAGGATCCTTGGACATGACAGGCCCGAATGCGGAGTTCCATCATAACTGGGCTGCTAGACGCCTCGGAAAGCTCAAAACTTTTCTCTACCATGTTAACGATGTTATTCAGATCTGGACGAGGGTCCACCAACATGATGGTGGATTTTAATGCAAAGGCATGCGTGCGCTCCTGGATGATACTGGCCCCTTCACCATAATCCTCGCCAGAAATGATCAAGGCACCGCCCATCACGCCTGTTGACGATAGATTGGAGAGCGCATCGGATGCCACATTCGTTCCCACCACGGATTTCCACGTCACGGCACCCCGCACGGGATAGTTGACCGAGGCAGCTAGCATGGCTGCGGCGGACGCTTCGCTAGAATTTGCCTCGGCGTTGATGCCAAGCTCACCCATTAGATCCTTGGCCTGTATCAGCACGTCCAGCAAATGAGAGACGGGGGCGCCCTGGTATCCACCGACATAGGCAACGCCGGATTGCAGAAGTGCTTTGGTGACGGCAAGAATTCCCTCTCCATTGAAGGTTTCTCCTTGTCCAAGTTTGAGGAGCTCAATTTCTTTTGCGAAGGACCGTTCCATGGACCACCCTATCCCTGTTGTGTTTTTAGGTTTTATTCCTGAGCAACAGTATAGAAACGACTATTGATCAAGTCTAACATCGTAATGCCCGCTCTTGGGATGGTTCGCACTACGTTTTTGCGGTTACCTATGCTGTGCAGAGGACAATGAAAGAGTTAAGAAAATCTATGGAAGACCCAAGTGGCTTTTTGAGATCTCTGTTCGACACAGCCATTGCAGTTGCTCATCCGGCGCTTTGTGTGCCACCTAATTTGCCGTCCCCTCCGGCAGGCCATACCCTTGTGATTGGCGCCGGCAAGGCATCAGGAGCGATGGCAGCGGCGGTCGAGACGCACTGGGACGGCCCCCTCGAGGGTGTGGTGGTTAGCCGATATGGGGTTGCCCAGGCGTGTGAACAGATAGAGGTCCTTGAGGCTTCGCACCCTATTCCCGACGCGGCGGGGCTAGCGGCGGCGGAAAAAATTCTTGCGTTGGTAGAGGACCTCTCGAGTGATGATTTGGTATTATGTCTCGTCTCGGGTGGCGGTTCCGCGTTACTCACACTGCCTGCAGGCGATATTACTCTGCATGATAAGCAAACGGTCAACGAAATGCTGCTGCGTTGCGGAGCCCCCATTTCTGAGATCAACACGGTTCGGAAACATCTCTCCGCTGTAAAAGGTGGGCGACTCGGGGCCGCCTGCGCACCTTCCCGACTGCATACCCTAATTATTTCCGACGTTCCAGGAGATGATCCGGCTATGGTTTCTTCAGGGCCGACCATTCCAGACAGTTCGTTGCCCTCCGATGCGCTGGCTGTGCTGGTAAAATATGATTTGCGGGTCCCAGCATCCGTCCGTCGTTATTTAACCAACCAGGTTCTAGAGCCGGTGATTGTAAAAAACGCCTCGCATTACGTCATTGCCTCTGCTCGCCAATCGTTGGAGGCGGCCGCTGCTGTCGGCGCTCGTCAGGGTCTGGGTGTGACCGTCCTGGGAGACGCGATCGAGGGCGACTCTCGCCTAGTTGGCCGTAATATGGCTCGCCGGGTGCAGTTGGCGGGGGACCGACCACACCTTTATCTGTCAGGTGGTGAAACCACAGTGAAGCTCTCGGGTTCTGGCACAGGTGGGCCAAACACTGAGTTTCTGATGGGATTGGCACTGGAATTAAATGGCGCGGCCGGTATTTACGCCCTGGCGTGTGATACGGACGGGATTGATGGGTCCGGTGACAATGCTGGCGCCTTGGTTACCCCGGACACACTTCGGCGCGCGGCGGCGGCGGGATTGGATCCTGGTAAAATGCTCGATAATAACGACGCTTATGGTTTCTTTGCAGGGTTGGGGGATTTGGTGATTACCGGTCCGACCCACACGAACGTTAATGACTTCCGCGCGATCCTCGTGGAATAATACTGGCCTTCACAATAGTTTAATTTCACGCAAACCAGACTATTGTGCAGGAGGAAAAAAATTTCGGTTTTGACGGAACCGCATCAACATGCACACTGAGTCCGAAACATAAGGGGCAAGTGGCCATGAAAATAACTATGCTGGGCACTGGGGCTGCATTTCCTGATCCGGATCGGGCGCAGTCGGGCATATTGGTTACACTGGAAAACGGCAGCCATTACATGTTCGATTGTGGCGCTGGCACGACTTGCAATATGGTGCGCGCTAATGCTAATCCGGCAGAGGTAAAAATGGTCTTCCTCACGCATCTGCATCATGACCACATATGCGATTTCCCGCTTTTTGCGATAACAGGCTGGATGTGGAACCGAGAGGGATCTCCCATCGTTCTCGGGCCCAAAGGTACCCAGCATTTTTGCGATCATTTGTTTGAAGATGGTGCGTTTGACTCCGACTTTCGCGCCCGCGGCACTTATGGTGCACGTCAGAATAACTTAGACGCAGTTCGGCCGGATGTCCGTGAGGTGAGCCCCGGCCTTGCCTATGAGGATGAGGACGTTCGCATCCATTGTGACTGGGTGGAACATATTCCGCGGGAGATCAGTGAATGCTTTGGTATTCGGTTGGAGGCAGAGGGGAAAAGCATCTCGTTTTCGGGAGATACCGCACCCTGTGAGGCAATGGTGAAGCTCGCGAGGGGCGTTGATGTGTTGTTTCATGAATGCACTTTCCCGGAAGTTTTCATTGAGTATCGCGCTAAGGGCAATGTTGGGATACACGCACACACGCCGCCAATAGATCTCGGGAAAATCGCTCAACAGGCAGGCGTAAAAAAATTGGTCGCCACTCATTTCGGTCATTTTGACTCCACCAGTCCCATGATCAAAACAGCTGGCGCGCCTCATATGCCGGTGGATCTAATGGGCCCACACCTGATGGATGATGTGGTGCGCGATATCCGTAAGAATTATGATGGGGAGCTTCTTCTGGCCCATGATCTAATGCGGATAGATCTGTAGTGTTGAGTGTCTCGCTTCCCATACACGGCGGCGATATCAGCGCGGCAAGCGACCGGTTTGGCGTGCCAAAAGGGGGTTGGCTTGACCTCTCAACAGGCATTAATCCCTTTGCCTATCCCGATGTGACGCAACGTGCGGAAGCCGTTCGCCGCTTGCCAACGTCGGGCGATGCAGCGGCATTCGAGGGTGCCGCCCGGACCTATTACCGAGTGCCAGCAAGCGCAGCCCTTGTGGCTGTGCCGGGCACCCAAGCGGCGCTCCAGATCTTGCCTTTGTTGCTGCCAAAATGTGCCGTTGCGATCCTGGGGCCGACCTACAGTGAGCATGGTAAAACTTGGCGGATGACCGGCCATGACGTTCAGGAAGTGAGTTCATTTGAGGCACTGGGAGATGGCGATGTTTCAGTTCTCGTTAACCCAAACAACCCAGACGGGACACGATATGATCCCCGGATTATCTTGGATCGTGCGGAGCAAATTGGCACCCGCGAGGGCATGCTGATTGTTGACGAAGCGTTTGCCGATACGGAAGAGGGGCTCAGCGCGATTCCACAGGCCGGGCGGGACGGTCTCATTATTTTACGGTCCATGGGTAAGTTCTTTGGATTGGCCGGTTTGCGTTTGGGATGTGTGATCTGTGCGCCTACATTTGCCGAGAAGATCAAGGAGCGGCTCGGACCCTGGGCGGTTGGCGGCGGCGCATTTGAAATCGGCACCCGGGCGTTATCAGACGCGGCGTGGATTAAAGAGAATCGGCTTCAGCTCTCCCAATCCGGTGACGAATTGGGAAAACTGCTAACCGATACCGGCCTCGACGTTATCGGCGGAACTGACCTGTTCAAGCTTGTAGAAACGGGACATGCCCTAGAGCTCTATGAGTCGCTTGGCTTTCAGGGTATTCTCGTCCGAGCGTTCCCCGAACACCCTAGTTGGCTGCGTTTTGGTCTCCCCGGACAAGCGGAAAACGTGGCACGTTTGAAATCGGCTTTGGCCAACTTCCCATAGCGTGCCCAAGTGTCAGCTCGCATCAATGATGTGCAGGAAAGAGCCACAGACAGCCCCCTGAACACAGCCCACAAGGGAGCCGGTTTCCCCACGCGCGTCTGCTGCCCGAAAAAGAGGGCGGCCGGCTGTCTGACTGAGCGACGCGTAGTGAAATTCATGACCCTTGAAGGACTGCCCGGCTGGGCCCAGTGCGCTCACCTGTTGTGTCACCATGGTCCGGTACCCTATGTGGAGTTTGCGCTCGGCAAAACTTGTGTGGACCGGCAACAGTCCCGCCATCTTATGCGCATCGCCGTTTTCATCGGTCAGCGTCTCTCCCAGCACCATAAAGCCGCCGCATTCCCCGTAAATAGCCGCACCCCGCCTGGCGGCGTCTCTCAGGCTTCCCAGGAAGGTCTGGTTTTTGTTCAGCACCGGGGCATGGAGTTCCGGATACCCCCCTGGCAGGTAAATGCCCTCCGCCGCTGTCGGAACCGGATCATCGGCCAATGGTGAGAAAAATGTGATCGACGCGCCGGCTGATTTCCATCCCTCTAAAATATGAGGATAGGCGAAGGCAAAGGCATTGTCCTGAGCGACGGCAATGTGCAGGCCAAGCGGGCACAGCGGCGCAAGGACCGGTTTTTGCGTTGCCGGGGGGGGCACTGTGGCGAGGTCCGCGAGCCTGTCTAAGTCGACGGCATTGCCAACGATCGCGGCGGCGCGCGCCACCCAAGAGTGGATATCGCTTTGCTCCCGGGCCTGAACCAACCCCAAGTGTCGGCTGGGCAGGTCGAGTTCGGATGACCGGGGAACGCACCCCAGGCAGGGAATGCCTGTGGGAGCTATGGCCGCTTCCAGCATTCTCTGGTGTCGTTCTCCGCCGACGCGATTGAAAATGACGCCGCCTACGGTGACATCTTCACGGTGCCGGGCGAAACCTTCCACCACGGCGGCGGCAGATGCGCTCTGTCCTCTCACATCGATAACCAGCACCACGGGCCAGCCGAGCAGGGCCGCAGCGTCAGCGGTGCTGCCGGTGCCATCCACGGCGCCATCAAAGAGGCCCATGACGCCTTCGGCGATCATGAGCGCCGTCCCGGTCGATGAAATTTGCTGGTGAAGCGTCTCCGGGCGCATGGACCAAGGGTCAATATTGCGGCACGGGAGGCCTGTGGCACATGAATGAAAGGCCGGATCAATATAATCCGGACCGATCTTTATAGACCCGACATCTGTCCGTTTTTCTTTCAGGGCCCGCAATAATCCAAGCGTGATAACGGTTTTACCGCTGCCTGACGCTGGCGCCGCAATAATCAGTCCACGGCCCTTTCGTTGGTTCACGGATTAAGCCAATCCAGTTGTTTCCTCAAGGCGACGATGGGGCCAACGACGATGAGGGTTGGTGGTTCCAGCGCTGATTCTTGTAAATCACGGGTGCAGTTGCCTAGCGTTGTTTCAATGACGCGTTGGTCCGAGAGGGTGGCCCGGCTGATCAGAGCGACAAGCTCATCATGTGGCCGACCGGCCTCCATCAGCTTTTCTGAGATCCGATCCAAATGTGTAGCACCCATGTAAAAAATGAGTGCTTGAGAACCATCGGCAAGGGCTTTCCAGTTAATGTTGTCTGGTACCTTACCGCCCGCATTATGGC